>JAUPVZ010000001.1 GCA_030916795.1 Patescibacteria group bacterium | reverse complement strand
GAGTCTTATGAGCCGATCAACTGGTGTCCCTCATGCCAAACCGGGCTTGCCAACGAAGACCTAGAAGACGGCAAGTGTGAACGCTGTGGCTCGGAAATAGAGAAAAAGCCCATGCGTCAGTGGGTTTTGCGTATTACCGACTATGCCGATCGACTTTTAAATGACTTAAGTACGACCGACTACGATCGACCAAAGATTATCGACAAAACAAACCCACCCGCCAAAGGTCTACCTTTAGTTGAACGCCGCGTAGCTCATGCAATTGTTTTTAATCCTAAAACTAAACAGTATTTAATTATTAGAAACAAAAAACATGGTTGGGACACGGTCGTGATTGGTGGTATTGAAGAAGGCGAGACTGCCGAACAAGCCGCTCGACGGGAGGTAAAAGAAGAGACTGGTTATACCGATCTGGAGTTTAAAAGAGTTTTAGGTGGCGAAACCGAAGCTCATTACTTTGCCAAACACAAAGGTGAAAACCGGCTCGCTTTAGCTCAAGGAGTTTTGTTTGAGCTAAAAAGCGACGCGCGTGTCGATATTGCCGACGGTGAAGATGCCGACAATGAAATACTCTGGATCGACGAGGAAGATTTTGTCCCCGGAAAAATGATAAATGCCGAGCTTCCTGTGTGGCTAGAAAGATTAAAAAATACTAAGTTAGGCTGGCCTGAACCACTACTAGAGTGGCCGGAATCCATAAAGGAAGCTCAGCGCAACTGGATTGGCCGAAGCGAGGGATTACTATTTACGGCTCCAGTCAAAGACACAGATATCACAATTCAAACCTTCAGTGCCCACTTTGAAGCTTTTTATGCCGATACTTTTGTAGTTATTGCTCCAGATCACCCATTATTACCACAACTAGTGGCTGGAACTGAAAATGAAAATAAAGTTTTAAAATTTTCCCAGGATTTAGTTAAAAAAAGAATCAAGGATGGGTTCAATGCCAATAAGGAACCTGAAGGGATATTTACTGGCCGGTATATTGTTGACCCGGTGGGCAATGGCGACCTACCAATATGGGTGGCCAATTTTGCCATTGCTGATTATGGTACCGGAATAGTAAAAGCGTCTTGCCACGATGAGCGAGATTTTGCTTTTGCTAAAAAATATAATATCAAAATGAAGCCGGTGTTGTTTCCGGTCGATGAGACTGAAAAGAAAAAAGTAAAAGATTTGGAAATCTGCTACTTTGATATGAAAAATGGAGTTTTGACTGAACCGAGCGAATTTGCGGGTAAAAGAGCTGGTGATTATCGAAATGCTATTGCCGACTTTGCGGTTGAAAAAGGTTTAGCGGTCAAAAAAGTGAGCTACAAGCTTCGCGACTGGGTCTTTTCCCGCCAGCGCTATTGGGGAGAACCAATCCCACTAATTCACTGCGAGAAATGTGGAGTAGTAGCAGTACCAGAAAAAGATTTACCGGTGGAACTACCAAAAGTAAAAAGTTATGCACCCACTGGCACCGGTGAGTCGCCACTTGCCGATATTAAAAGCTGGGTCAATACCAAGTGTCCGACCTGCAAAGGTCCCGCTAAGCGTGAGACCAACACTATGCCCCAATGGGCGGGCTCGTCTTGGTATTATTTGCGCTATATGGACCCCCACAACAAAAAAAGTTTAGTTGATACCAAAAAAGAAAAATATTGGTCGCCGGTTGACCTATATGTGGGTGGTACCGAACATGCCACACGTCACCTGATTTATGCTCGTTTCTGGCACAAGTTTCTAAACGATATTGGGACGGTTTCGACCAATGAACCATTTAAAAAGTTTGGTAAAAGCTTGGGTCTCGTTTTAGGTGAAGATGGTCGCAAGATGAGTAAACGCTGGGGCAATGTAGTAAATCCCGACGATGTCGTGGCCAAATACGGCGCGGACACGATGCGCCTATATGAAATGTTTATGGGGCCATTTGACCAGGAAATATCCTGGAATACTCAAAGTATGATAGGCACCAGACGCTTTTTGGAGAAAGTTTGGAAGCTTGGTGAAAAAGTAGGCAAAAAAACTACACCAGACATATCGGTTGATTTGCATCGGACTATAAAAAAGGTGGGCGAAGATATTGAAAACTTTAATTTTAATACTGCTGTTTCCAGTTTGATGATTTTGGCTAATAGCTTGGAAAAATGTGAGTCAATATCTAAAACTGATTTTGAAACACTTATAAAACTGTTGGCGCCGTTTTCACCACATATTGTGGAGGAACTGTGGCTTGACAAAGGTTCTGTCCACCAGGCTGATTGGCCAAGATATGATGAATCTAAAACAATTTCTGAAACAGTCACGATTGTGATACAGGTCAATGGCAAAATGCGGGGGAGTATTACCGTGCGGGCTGGCACCGATGAAGGCACGGTGGTAAGAGAGGCCCTAGCCAGCGATCGAGTCTCGATGTATATCTCGGGTCAAGAGATTAAAAAGACAATTTTTGTCCCCAATAAGCTGTTAAATTTTGTGGTTTAGGCTTGAATATTGACATATATTAGATATAATGGTAGTAATTAATAAATAAATTATGAAAAAGACCCAAGAAGTGATCACATTTAAACCAAAGGATATTACCAAGCGCCTTTTAGCTGTGCTGTCGGAACGGGCTCAAGACGTGGTCACCAAGCGCTACGGCTTGGGTAAAAATTCGGTTTGTCTAACCTTAGAAGCGATTGGCTCAGAGTACGGCATTACTCGGGAACGAGTTCGCCAAATCGAGAATTTTTCTATCAATGCGATTAAAAAGTCTGACGCCTACAAAAGTATTACCACTGTTGTCTCGGAGATAAAAGACATTATGGATACTCATGGTGGAATAGTGCACGAAACAGAGTTTCTGGGGGCTATTACTGCCGACAAATCGACGCAAAACCACCTCCACTTTGTTTTGGTATTAGCCGATGCCTTTACCAAATTAAAAGAAGATGATGAATTTAATCATCGCTGGACCACCAATGTGAAGGTGGCTGAGTCTATCCAGACTTCTCTCCGCAAGTTGGCTAAAAATATTTCCGATACCGATTTGATTACAGAAAATGTTTTAATTAATAATCTTCTAAAAGAGGTTAAAGAAATTGCTGACAAGTCGGCTATTGATAATGAAATCTTGGCTCACAAGTGGCTAAAGATTTCTAAACTTATTGATCAAAACCCTCTCGGTGAGTGGGGCCTGTCTAAATCGCCAAATGTTAAAATGCGCGGTATTCGGGATTATGCGTACCTTGTTTTGCGCCAACATGGTTCACCAATGCACTTTGAGGAGGTAGCCAAAGGTATCCAGAGACTGTTCGGCAAAAATGCTCACCCTGCTACCTGCCACAATGAGCTAATCAAGGATGGCCGTTTTGTCCTAGTGGGACGTGGTCTATATGCGCTTTCCGAGTGGGGCTATTCCCGTGGAGTAGTACTAGATGTTATCCGCGAAATTCTCAAAAAAGATGGTCCGCTAAACCGCGACGAGGTTATCACTAGGGTGTTGAAAGAGCGACACGTGAAAGAAAATACTATTTTGGTAAATCTCCAAAACGCTAAATATTTTTCTAAAGATACCAAGGGCCGTTATACACTAGCTTAGAGCTAGCTCTTAATTTGTTTTTCGTTTACACTTAAGTCTATATGGACTTAAGTGAGTTGTATTTGCTGGCAATAAAATCGCAGCTTTTTGGTGCACTGGGTCGCGCGCCGATTGTTTTGTGGTATATTTTACCGCTTATTATGGTGCCAGTGGTTTGGCGTAATTGGCTATCGTATATCCAAGCATTGTATATAAAAAATCTCGAGTGGAACCTCCTAGAGGTTAGAATACCACGCGAAGTAACCAAACCTCCACAAGCCATGGAAGTAGTGGTACAAATATTCCAACAAGGTAACGACGGTACCTTTATTGACCGCTGGTGGAAGGGCTTTGTTCGAACTTGGTTTTCTTTAGAGATAGCTTCTTTTGGGGGGGAAATTCATTTTTATATTAGAACGCCCAAAAAATTTCGCAATGCGGTAGAGGCACAGGTCTATTCCCAATACCCAATGGCGGAAATTTTTGAGGCCGAAGATTATACGATGGGGGTAAACTATGGCGCTGAGGGTAGTGACTGGGAAATATGGGCCACAAATCTAAAACTAAGCAAAGAAGATTTTTATCCACTCAAAACTTATGTTGATTATGGTTTAGACAAAGAGATGGAGGAAGAAAATAAAGTTGACCCGCTGACCCCGGTGCTAGAGGTTTTGGGCTCGATTGGCCCGAGCGAGCAACTGTGGTTACAGATACCAGTGATGGATGCGAAAAAAAGATTTGCTAAAAAGGGGAGTTGGTTCAAAAAAGCAGAATGGAAAGATGGCGCCAAGGCCGAAATAGAAAAATTGCAAAAGCGTGATGTTAAAACAAAAGAGGGTGAATTTAACTTGGCCAAATTTAGCCAAACCCCACAAGAGAAAATTGTGGCCGAGGCGATTGCACGCAGTCTGGGTAAACCAGCGTTTGATTGCGGCTATCGGGTCGTCTATCTCTCTAAAAAAGAAAAGTTTAACCCAGGAATAATCATGGGTATTATTGGTAGTATCAAACAGTATGGTTCACCCCATTTAAATGGCTTTAAACTGGCCAAACGGGTTGGGTTCGATTACCCGTGGCAAGATATGACCGGCCGCCGCACCAAGAGGATCAAATGGGAATTTTTTGATGCCTATCGGAAACGGTCCTATTTTTATGATCCATATAAGTTTGAACCAATGATTTTGACTTCCGAAGAGTTGGCGACAGTTTTTAGATTCCCAGGGCAAGTGGCCTCTACACCATCGCTTGGTCGGATTGAGTCTAAACGGGCAGAACCGCCCGGCAATTTGCCTGTATAATATAAAATATTTCTATGGATCCAATAAATAACACCCCAGCCAAAGAGGCGAGTACTTTTTTAGCAAAGATTGACCGTCTGACCGGCTACTTGTTTACTAGGATAATTCCTAATCATCGAAACATTGCTATCACTATATGTGCAGTGGCTATTGTTTTGTTGTTTGGGACTTACATATCTTTTTTTAGTGCCCCAAAGGATTTCCCTATCAAGGAATTTATCGAGATAGAAAAGGGTGCCTCAATCCAGACCGCGGCGGAGGCCCTAAAAGAGAAGCAGGTTATCAAATCTGTCACAGCGATGAAGATGATGTACAAATTGGGTCTCGGCGATGGGGACAATGTTATAGCTGGGGAATACTTTTTTGAAGCCAAATTACCGCTTTGGACCGTGGTGTGGCGAGTGTCTCGGGGCAACCTCGGGGTGGAATATATCAGGGTTACTATTCCCGAAGGTTTGACCTTGGCCCAGATGGGTAAACTATTAGAGAAAAAGTTGCCTAATTTTAACCGTGGTCGCTACACTCTCTTGACCCGAGGCCAAGAAGGTTTTCTTTTCCCTGATACATATTTCTTTGCCCCAACTGCCACCGAGGACGATGTGGTAGAGGAGATGCGCCAAAATTTTGAAGATAAGATTGACCCCTTTCGCAAGGATGTTGGTATATCGGGGAGATCTCTCGAAGAAATTATTACCATGGCTTCCATTATTGAGAAAGAGGGGATTACTTCAGAATCGAGACGGGTAATTTCTGGTATTTTATGGAAGCGGATAGAGGCGGGGATGAAGCTGCAAGTAGATGCAGTATTCCCTTATATATTTGGCAAAAATACTTTTGATTTGACCCGTAAAGATCTACAGTTTGACTCACCATATAATACTTATCGTTATGAGGGACTACCGCCGGGCCCGATTGCTAGCCCAAGTATTGATTCGATCGAAGCGGCTTTGTACCCAGAAATGAGTCCCTATTGGTTTTATTTGTCTGATATGCGTAGCCAGATGCACTATGCCAGAACGTATGATGAGCATCTAAAATATAAAAATAAATATTTGCCCTAACTGTTTTGGGGGGCTAAAAATATGCTAGAATAGGCAGTATTGAAATTTTAATTTTACTTGATGAAAAAGCATAATTTGGCATTTATTGATGTGGAAACAACCGGTTTTGACCCACTAACCCACGAGATTATTGAGCTGGGGGTGGTGGTGGCAAAGCAAATAGGCCAAGCTGGCGCTGGGCCAATACTCGAGATTATCCACGAGCTTGATTATAAAATTAAGCCCCAACATATTGAGACAGCCGAACCCAATGCGCTTCGGGTCAATGGCTACAACGAAGGCGATTGGCTTTTTGCCCTAGATCTAGAGGCAGTGATGAAAGATTTTGCTACCAAGGTGGCCGATGCCACTTTTGTTGCTCATAATATGTTATTTGACTGGCGGTTTATTGATGCCGCTTTTGCCAAATCAGGGGTGCATAATACGATGCACTATGGCAAGCTGGACACCCTCTCGATGGCTTTTACCAAGCTTTATCACGACGAAAAAGTGCAAAGCTTTAAGTTGGAGAGTTTGGCGGAATATTTTGGGGTCAAAAATGAAAAAGCCCACACGGCTCTGTCGGACGCCAAAACTACTTTTGAAATATATAAAAAGCTGGTAGGAATTAAGTAATGCATAAGGAAAAGGTATTTGTTGGTCTATCCGGCGGGGTCGACAGTTCGGTGTCGGCGGCTTTGTTGGTGCAGGCTAATCCAAATAATTTTGAAAAATTATTTGGTCGCCCGACCCCAGAGGGGTTTAGTGGATATGACGTAACAGGTGTTTTTATAAAAGTTTGGGAACCACCCCAAGAAAAGTTTCAAAAGGTTTGCACTTGGCGCGACGATCGGCGCGACGCTATGCGGGTGGCCGCTACCCTGGGTATACCCTTTGTTACTATCGACCTCTCGGCCGAATATAAACAAGGGGTGGTGGACTATATGATTGCCGAATATAAAGCCGGCCGAACCCCCAACCCCGATGTAATGTGCAACAAAATGGTCAAATTTGGAGCTTTTTACGACTGGGCGACAGAACAGGGGGCAGATTATGTTGCCACCGGCCACTATGCCCGTATTAAAAATAATCAGCTTGTTATGGGGGTAGATAGTGAGAAAGACCAAACTTATTTTATTTGGAATATAACTACTGAGCAAATAAAACACATTATCTTTCCGATTGGGGAATATCAAAAAAAAGAAGTTAGAAAACTGGCGGAAAAGTTTGGCCTCGCTACCGCTACCAAAAAAGACAGCCAGGGTTTGTGTTTTATTGGCAAACTAGATGTTAAAGATTTTTTACGAGAATTTATAGCCGAAAAACCAGGAGAAGTAGTGACCGAAACCGGCGAGGTGATCGGTAGTCACGGGGGAGTAATGTTTTACACCTTGGGCGAGCGCCACGGATTTACTATAAAACAAAAAAGTCCCAAAGATAAACCTTTTTTTGTGGTGGCTAAAAATATATCGAACAATCAACTGGTCGTGTCTAATATTCCTAAAGAGAGCCAAACTCAAACTAAATCTATCAATTTAGAGGACGTGAATTGGATTTCTGCTAGACCAGATAATGAAAAAAAATATACTTGTCAGTTTCGTTATCACCAGCCATTAGTTTTGTGTAGAGTAGAGAATATTGGTGACAAATGGAAAATTCATTTCTCTGCACCACAAACTAGTGTGACCCCAGGGCAATCATTGGTTTTATATGATGGAGAGATTTGTTTAGGCGGGGGAATTATTGCTTAAAATTCCAATAGTGTTAGTTTTTTGCAATCAATTTTATTTTTGTTACCATAGGCATATGACATCCAACGAAATCCGCCAAAAATTCTTAGAGTTTTATAAAAGCCGCGGGCATGCTATTTTGCCATCCGCGCCACTGGTGCCAGAAAATGACCCGTCGGTACTATTTAACACGGCTGGCATGCAACCGCTCGTGCCGTACCTGCTTGGCGAAAGCCACCCAGAAGGTAAAAGGTTGGCAAATATTCAAAAATGTGTGCGCACAGGCGACCTCGAAGACATTGGCGACAATCGCCATCTCTCCTTTTTTGAAATGATGGGCAATTGGTCTTTAGGAGACTATTTTAAAAAAGAGGCGATAGCTTGGAGTTATGAATTTTTAACTTCCAAGGAAGAGGGCTTGGGTCTAGATATCAACCGCTTGTATGTTACCTGTTTTGAAGGGGACGACAATGCCCCAAAAGACGAAGAATCGGCTGGTATTTGGGTATCTCTAGGCTTGCCCAAAAACCGAATATATTTTCTCGGGGCCAAAGACAACTGGTGGAGTCCTGGAGACAATGGTCCCTGCGGGCCTGACACGGAAATGTTTTATGACCTGACCGAAAATGGTTTAGGTGACCTAACCAAAGATGAATTTCTAGCGGCTATGGACAAAGAAGATGTGGTGGAGATTTGGAATGATGTGTTTATGGAATATGAAAAAAAGGATGGGCAGGTTATAGGCAAGCTCGCCAAAAAAAATGTAGATACTGGGGCAGGTTTAGAACGCATCACCGCTGTTATGCAGGGCAAAACAACCGCTTATGATACCGATTTGTTTAGCGATATCATTATTTTGACCGCCGGCCTAACGGAAAACAAAAAAAATCAACGGATTATTGCCGACCACTTTCGAACGGCGGTATTTATGATTGCTGATGGTGTTTTACCTAGCAATACTGACCGGGGCTATGTTTTGCGTCGCCTTATCCGCCGAGCCGTTATGAAAACTGATACTCATGGGCTATCAAGTGACAAAATTGCCACACTGGTGACAACTATAGTAAGTAAATATCAGGAACCCTACCCAGAATTGGATAAACAGTATGAAATGATTGTTGGTACTATTGTCGGGGAAGTGGCGAAGTTTCAGAAAACACTTAGTGATGGCTTGAAAGAATTTGCCAAAGGTACAGATCCTTTCGTCCTTTTTACCACTTACGGCTTTCCGGTTGAATTGACTGAAGAATTGGCCAGAGAAAAAGGACAAATTATT
>JAUPVZ010000012.1 GCA_030916795.1 Patescibacteria group bacterium | reverse complement strand
GGTGAATGCGGATTGGATTATTTTCATTTGGGCGAAGAGACAAAAAATAGACAAAAGGAAATTTTTGTTCAGCATATTAAATTGGCCAAAGAAGTAGCCAAACCTTTGATGCTTCATATTCGGTCTGGCAAAGGTGGAGCTTCGGCCTACCAAGATGTATTAGAAATTTTAAAAAATGAACCAAGTGTGACAGGGGACGTGCATTTCTTTGCGGGGACAGCGGCAGAGGCCCAATCCTTTCTTGATCTGGGTTTTTATCTGTCTTTTACTGGGGTAATAACTTTTGCTTCTGAATACGAAGAATTGGTACGTTTTGTGCCTTTGGACCGTATTTTGGTCGAGACCGATTGCCCATATGTAGCGCCTGCCCCTTATCGGGGTAAGCGCAATGAGCCAGCCTATGTTATAGAGGTTGCGCGCGCAGTAGCTAGGATCAAAGGGCTACCTTTTGAGGCGGTTTGTGCCCAAATAGTCCTTAATTGGCAAGCTCTTTTTGGCCACCGGGAATTTTGACATTAAGAAAAGTTTCTGGTAGTATAGCCATACTAATAGTAAATTATGAGTGATAAACAAATGATTGATTTGAATAATAAAGACCCAAAAACCTATGAAGTAGGTTATCTGTTGGTACCCTTTGTGGCTGATGCCGAAAAGGATAATACGGTGAAAAAAGAGCTAGTAGCTGTCATCGAAAAGAATGGTGGGCAAGTAATAAGCGAGCTGTCTCCACTTGTTCGACGCTTGGCTTATTCTATCCGCAAGATGATAAACAACAAGTATAGTGTTTTCAATGAAGCATTTTTTGGGGCGATTAAGTTTGAGGCGACCCCTGATGCTATCGAGGCGATGAATTTGGTTTGGCGTAAATCGGATATGATTGTCCGCCACTTATTGATCGAAGCACCCAAAGGCGCTTACACCAAGATAAAGCCGGTTGTTCCATTTGTACCAGCAACCGAAGTCGAGAGCGAGCCAGAAGTTGCCCCAGTCGTTGCCAAGGCCGAAACAGACGAAGTGGCTATTGATAAAGAAATTGATGACCTATTAGTTTCTTAAAATACTATGTATCTAAACAAAGCAATAATTATTGGAAATTTGACCCGTGATCCTGAGGAGCGACAGTTGCCATCGGGAGCAGCGGTTACCAGTTTTAGTGTCGCTACTAACCGTGTCTGGAAAGATAAAAATGGAGCTAAACAAGAGGACACCCAATACCATAATGTGGTAGTGTTTGGACCTCAAGCTAGAAACTGTGCCCAATATTTAAGAAAGGGAAGCTCGGTTTTGGTTGAGGGTCGAATGCAGACCAGAAGCTGGGATGCCCCAGACGGTAGCAAAAAATATCGAACAGAAATTATTGCTGACCGAGTCCAGTTTGGCAACCGGCCAACCGGTGATAGTGGCTACAGCCAAGCGGGGGCGACGGCGCCAGCGTCGGGTGATGCTAAGCCAGAGATGGACACCATCGACTATCCCGACGAAGAGATTAATCCGGAAGATATACCTTTTTAATTAAGTAAAATATATGGATACCAAAAAACAATGTCATTTTTGTTTGGCTAATACCAGAGAAATTGATTATAAAGATATCGAAAGTCTAAAGCTTTTTCTAGACGGACACGCTCGTATTATCAAGCACAAGAAGTCGGCTGTTTGTTCGCTGCATCAACGCAAACTATCGACCGCTATCAAACGAGCTCGCTTTATGGCGCTGTTGCCGTTTGTAATGGGTTAGAGGGGCTTGTTAGAAAAGACCAAAGAAAATACCCGCCAGCGCGCAGCGCTGGCGGGTATTTTCTATTCTACACTATTTCTCTACATCCGACTGGCATATTCTCCCGTTTCAGTGTTTATTTCTACAATATCACCTTCGTTAACAAACAGAGGGGAATTTATCACCGCTCCAGTTTCCAAAACAATTTGTTTGGTCGCCCCTTGGGCGGTGTTACCCCTGACCGCTGGGGCTGCCTCTTTTACTTTGAGCTTTACCTTGATCGGGATACTGACCCCAATCGGCTGGTCATCAAATGACAAGATTCCGACCAAATCATTTTGCCGCACATAAATCATTTTATCGGCGACCAGGTTGGCAGGGAGCTCAAAACGTTTGGCGGAGTTATCTTTTTCGCAAAACCAGTATTCACCCTTATTGGTGTACAAAAATCTTACTTCTCGACTTGGGATTTCGGCTTCATTCACTTTTTCACTTTGGTGAAAAGCTTGTTCAATCACTTTGCCGGTTATCAAGTTTTTAAGTTTGGTTTGGTTGACTGGTTTTCTTTGTTGTTTGCGAAAAACATGGGAATCTATAACTTCATACGGTTCGTCTTGCCACACAATAAATTTCCGGGGGCGGATTTCGTTATATTCAAGCATATAAAACTAATTCATTAACAGATGTTTAATTTTTTTGACGATCTCGGTTCTTAGTTTTGGATTGTCGCGGAGAAAGGTGCGGGCGGCATCATAGCCACGGCCCAGGGCCACTTTTTCTCCGGCATCTGTAGTGTAGGAATACGAGGCGCCAGACTTCCCGATTAAATCATATTTTTCACCCAAAGCAAGCATTTCGCCCTCGGGGGAGATACCTTCGTTGTAAAGGACATCAAATTCGGCCGTTTTAAAGGGGGCAGCCACTTTGTTTTTTACCACCTTGACCCGTACCCGACCGCCGACCACTTCTTCACCTTTTTTGATTTGGGCGATACGACGAATATCTAGGCGAACAGAGGAGTAGAATTTTAAGGCCTTGCCGCCGGGGGTTGTTTCTGGATTGCCAAACATCACGCCAATTTGCATCCGGATTTGGTTGATAAAAATAACCACAGTTTTAGACTTGGCCACAATGGCGGTCATCTTGCGCAAAGCTTGGGACATTAGACGGGCTTGTTTGCCTACATGATAGGCACCTACATCGCCCTCGATTTCGTCTTTTGGAGTGAGGGCGGCCACCGAGTCGACAACAATAATATCTATTTTGCCTGAGCGGATCAGACTTTCGACAATCTCTAACGCTTGTTCGCCGTAGTCTGGTTGGGAGATTAATAGTTGGTCAATTTGGACTCCCAATCTTTTTGAATATTCGGGGTCCAGGGCATGTTCAGCATCTATAAAGGCACAAATACCGCCCAGTTTTTGGGCTTCGGCAATCATGTGCAAAGCGAGCGTTGTTTTGCCCGAAGATTCTGGCCCAAATATTTCTATAATACGACCTCTTGGCACACCACCGATCCCGAGGGCTAGGTCTAGTCCCAAAGAGCCACTAGGAATAGCATTTACATTGACCTTGGGTTTTTCGCCCAGTTTCATTATGGCTTCATCACCAAAACGCGATTGGATTGATTTAATAGTATCTTCAATATTGGCATTGTCTCGGTCAATTTTTTTGTCTTGTTTTTTTGGCATAGGTCTGTTTTATCCTTGATAAATTAGTTTTATTTGCTTGGATACATTTCGGCCAAAAGTATCGGTTGCTCTGAGGGTAAGTATATTATAGCCAGCAAATAGGAGCAAAGGTTCGCTAAAACGGCCTTCATTGTCGGTAAAAATTTGCCGGTCATTCATATAGATAGTAGATATTCTCTCCGCCTTGCCTTTAATAACCGCCAGTTCTTGGTTATAAACTGCTCCCGAGCTGGGGGATAGTACCTCGATTGAGGGCCCCTTAACAATCGCGGTCATCTTGAAGCCGGCATAGACAACACACACCAACAAAACCAAGCCCATGGTGGCTAGGGTGAAATAACTTCGGTTATAAGGCATAGGGGTCATTTTAATCTAAATCGGGCGGGGTAGTAGGGTTTCCTTCGCGGTAAACTTCTCGGGGCTTGGCGCCATCGCCGGGGCCGATAACCCCTCTTTCTTCTAACATATCTAGTAGGCGAGCGGCCCTAGCGTAGCCAACCTTTAGTTTTCTCTGTAGATAAGAGGCCGAGGCTTTGCCGGCTTCCATTACGGCTTGGCGGGCGTCTTCATATAGGTCGTCATCATCGCCGGTGTCATTGTCTAGAGCGGTCGAAAATAGGGCACCGCTTGGGGTTTCGGCGTCAAAGCTTATTTCATCAGGCAATTCATCGGCATATTGTTCACGGATAAATTCTACAACTTTTTTAACCTCAGTTTCCGAAATATATGCTGATTGGAGACGAATCGGCTTAGACATATCGCCCGATAGATACAACATATCACCCGCCCCCAGCAGTTTTTCGGCACCGGTGGAGTCTAGGATGGTGCGAGAATCTATTTGCGAGGCGACCTGCAAGGCAATACGGGTAGGAATATTGGCCTTGATTAGTCCGGTAATGACCTCGACTGAAGGTCGTTGAGTCGAGAGCATTAGGTGGATACCCACGGCCCGAGACATTTGGGCCAGGCGGACAATGGCCGCTTCTAGCTCACGAGGATAAGACGACATAATATCCGCCAACTCGTCGATGATAATCACAATATAAGGCATTTGCTCAATCTCGGTCTCCTCGCTATTGGTTTTTTTCAGGGCCGGCTCTAAAACATTGGTGTGATATGACTGGATATCTCGTACTGCTTCTTTTTCCAAAATATCATAGCGCCGATCCATTTCTTTAGCGGCCCAGCGTAGGGCGACAATCGCTTTTTTGGCATCGGTAATTACTGGTGTCAAAAGGTGGGGAATTTTGTTGTAGAGAGTTAGCTCGACTCGTTTTGGGTCGATCATAATAAAACGCAATCTTTCTGGTGGGTTGCGATACAAAAGCGAGGTAATAAGGGTATGAATAGTTACCGATTTACCAGAGCCGGTCGCACCGGCGATCAGCATGTGGGGGGCTTTGGCGACATTGGCAAATTGGGCCATACCAGAAATACCTCGGCCGAGACCGACTAGTAGGGGGTGGCCAGAGCTAGAAAATTCTTTCGAACCCAGGATGGAGGCCAGGCCGACAGTTGTTTTCTGGCTATTAGGTATTTCTATGCCCACCAGAGATTTGCCGGGGATTGGCGCTTCGATACGTAGAGGGTGGGCGGCTAGGGCGAGCGACAAGTCGTTTTGCAGGTTTACAATTTTGGCTAGCTTTACACCCTCGGCCGGTTTCAGAGCATAGCGGGTAATAGATGGCCCAATGGATATCTCGTCCATCTCGACATGGATACCAAAGTTCGCCAAGGTTCTCTTTATAATATTAGAATTGGCTTTGATATCGCCGACACCTGGCTTGCCCGAATCTTTGGACAACAGGGTAAGTGGCGGTGGGGTAAATTCTTTGCCTCGTCTAGAAAAACCTTTGAGGGAGGCAAAGAACCCGCTGTCAGTACCAGCACCAGCGAGACCAGCACCACTTGTCACCGCTGGGACTACTGGCGGATTCTTTTCATCATCGTCGGTGTCGTTGCCGTTGTGGATCAGTGGTTCGCGTTCCGCTTTGTCGGGCGCGACTAGAGACAGGTCTTCATCGCTGTCTTGTTTGCCCCACAAACGCTTGCCAAACAATTTTGGGTCCAGGGTAAGCCGGGTGTCAAACATAATAAAGAATCCGATGAGGGCAAGCGTAACCAAAATAACAATACTGGAATATAGATCAAAGAATTTTAGTAGAGGCGAAGAAATAATCTTGCCAATAATCCCACCGGTTTTTTCGTTGCCCAGGGCGACATTGACCAGACCCAAGCTAGATATAAATAGTAGGCCCCCGCCCAATAGCCGGTGGGTGACAAAGTTGGGACGCACTGTTTTTAGGAACGATACTCCGATAACACCAAAGATAAGAGGGATGAGGAAAAAGCCAGCGCCAAACAAATAGTCCAGACCAGAAAAAACATATTTACCAGCAATACCCGCTTTGCCCAAGCTAGACAGTAAAAAGAAAATACCACAGGCAATAAAAATAATCGC
>JAUPVZ010000011.1 GCA_030916795.1 Patescibacteria group bacterium | reverse complement strand
GACCTCCTCATTGCAAATGAGGCGCTCTACCAACTAAGCTAAGGGCCCGCTTACACGGGAATATAATACCAATGAAGTCACAAAAAGGCAATTTACCTAGTCTTCTTTTGCTATTGCCGATACGACAGCCTCTATATCTGGAAAAAACTGTTTAAAGGCTCTATCCACCCTCTCTGCTCCCTCGATATTTTGCATCTTCCTCTGGCCACTAAAGTAACGCTCCCCAACTAGGTCCACTAGCCGCTCTTTGTCCCAATGTTTGATGTGATATTGGTCGATTAGGTGTTGTATCCCAATATGCACTATTTCATGGGCAATAGTACCCATAATTTTGTCTGGCATACGCAGATCAATATTGACGATAATTTCACCATTTTTGGAATTATAACTACCACCTGTTCCATATCTACTCAGTATTATTTTGTACTCATCAAAAATCTTAAACCCACCAATACTACTTAACTCCGCCAGCCCGCGAGACAAAATCTCCCAATTATTTTTGATATATTCACCAGCTTCGAAATATTTGTCTTCCTCAAAACTTTCACCAACTAGACGCTCTATCTCTTCTGGTGCAGTCTCGACCCCGACTCCTACTGGTAAACGGTAGGCATTTTCTTGATATCCATTTTCTTTATACCAAGCTAAATTTTTAATCGTATCGGATACTCTCCCAACTTCTGATTTCATATCAAAATGGACCTCTACTCTAGGTCCGCTCTCTTTGTCTTTATATTCAGATATGTTTTCTGACACAGCTTTACTTATTTACCTTAGTCGTGGTTGCTACTTCTACTGTCTTGATACCAGTTAGGTCATTTTGGAAACTGTCCAATTCGTCAGCAATTTCCTTCATCCGCTCGCCACAAGCTTCTAGCTTTTTGATATCAGTCTCTTTTTTACAAACAGCAATTTCAGCCGAGAAACTATCTAATTTGGCCTCAATTCGGGCTAAAACCTGGTCTGGCTGGACCCGCGCCTGCCACCACATATAGATAGAGCTACTGACGATTATCAGTATCAAAACAAGATATATAAGGATATTTTTGTTGGTGGCCTTCATTTCTCTATAGTTAATTATTAGGACATCATACCTGTCTTACCCGATAGCGCAAGGTTGACCAAATGGTCAAGAAAATGTCCATATTCGCACCCGACCGCCGAGATAGACTTGGGCAAAAGTGATTCTGGTGTCAGGCCCGGTAAAGTGTTGACCTCTAGGGCATAGATCCCCCGCGGAGAAAGGATGAAGTCGCTTCGGGAATAGTGCCGTAGAGACAAGGATTCGTGGATCAGCCGAGATAATCGTTGAATCTCACGGCTTTCTTCATCAGAAAAGCGACCAGGGCAAATCTCTTCGGTTGCCCCAGAATATTTGTCGTCATAATTCCAAATTGGGCAGGTACCTGGTCGGACTATCTCGATTGGCAAAAGAGCATAATATTTTTCTCGGCGAAAATCATCTACCACCCCACAGGTTGCCTCGCGCCCACGAATATATTCTTCGACCAACACGTTATCAGCCATCGCAAAAGCCTTGTCCAGTGCCTCGGTCAGCTCGGCAAAGGTGCGAGCAAAATAGAGCCCAACCGAAGACCCTTTGTCGTTTGGTTTTATCACCCACGGTGGGGGGATTTTATAAAAAACTTTTTTAGCCGCTTCTTCGATTTCGGCCCGAGACAAAAGTAATCCATAGGGAACCTTTATCCCCGCTTCGGTAAATATTTTTTTCGATGCTACTTTGTCCATCCCCAAGGCCGATGATATGCGCCCCGAACCCGTGTAGGGGAAATTAAGATCATCTAAAATCTTTTGAATCGTACCATCTTCACCATATTCACCATGTAAAGCAATAAAGGCAACATCCGCGACTTTATTTAGGTCTTGGGGGCGAATAGGCATACCACCGGCGTGCCACTGCCCGTCACGGGTAATGAGGACGTCAACGGGTTGATATTTTTGGTTAGGCAAGGATGCCAAAACGCTGGCCCCACTTTTGAGGGAGACTTCGTATTCCGACCCTATTCCACCTCTAATGACCGCCACCCGCGTTTTCATTGTGAAAAAATTATTTCTTTAGATATTCATTTACTTTGGCCACCACATCGTCTAGGGTGAAGTTGGCTTTGATTAGAAAGTCATCGGCGCCCAAACCCTTGGCCTTTTCGATATCTTCTTTTTGGCCAAGGTTAGAAAATACTACTACTGGCATTTTTTTGTCCATTTTCTCTAACACTTGGAACCCATTGGTCCCAGGTAAAAGCAGGTCGAGCAAAACCAAATCTGGTTTTTCTGCCCCCAAAGTGGTCAGGGCCTGTTCACCATCGGCCGCAATAACTATATGATAACTTTCTTTTTCCAGTCGTTTAGCGGTCAGGGAGCGCAAAAACTCGTCGTCTTCTACAATTAAAATTGTTTTAGTCGCAGTGTCACTCATTTTTTATATATTACGATTAATAAGCAAATTATAGCACATCTTCTTTGGCTTGGTGCAGGGGTAAGACAATATGAAAAGTAGTACCTTTGCCCTCTTCCGAATTAAACCACATCGAACCGTGGTGTCGGTCGATAATATCTTTGGCAATATAGAGGCCAATACCACTACCATCGGGCTCGGCCAGCCGGGCATTGGACGCGCGGAAAAATTTGTGGAAAATTTTGGGTTGTTCTTCTTTGGGGATACCGACACCAGTGTCTGCCACCGCTATTTCCACCGCTGGCTGAGCCGAGTTTAGCCGGCTGTCTGCCAGACTGACCGTGATCCGACCACTCTTGGGGGTATATTTGATAGCATTATCAACTAGGTTTTCGAGCATCATCCGGATTTTGTTTTGGTCAACATCGGCTTGCGCCCAGGCTTTACCTGGTTTAACAAAATTCAAATCTATTTTTTTGCTAATGGCTTGGTTGGTAAACTCGGCAATCACCCCCTCGACCAAATTTCCTAGGTCGGTCGGCACAAAATTGTAATCTTCTTTTTTGGTGGTGGCATGATCTATATGGACCAAATTGTTCACAATACTAATCATCTTCAAAGTGCTCTGGTACCCTTTGTCTAAAAATTCTTTTTGCTCAGTATTTACTGGGCCCAACTGTTCGGACATTATCATATTAAATGTCCACTTGATCGCCGACAGCGGGGTACGCAGCTCGTGAGTGGTCACCGAGATAAACTCCGATTTGGCATTTTCCAAATTGGCCAACTGTTCTTTGGCGAGCGTCAGCTCTATCTCTTTGGCGCGCAAAGTACGGGTCGTCTCCTCGATTTTTTTGTTATAGCTTCGGAGCCACTCGGTCTGATTGGTATTTTGAGTTTTGGTTTCGCTGTTTTCAACCATTTTTTTACCCAAGCCAATACTGACCTGCTTCACTCGCACAATATCTATAAAATATGACCAAAAGATAGTAAACCCCAAGATAATACCGGCACTAGTATAAGTATAAATTGTCTCTACCTCATTAATTCCAAAGACAGTGACTGTAAAAATCCCGCCTAATAATTTCAATTCACTAGCTGGCAAGTATGAAAGTAATACTAGTAAGGCACCTACTACCACTGCCACTACCAGAGCAAAAAAAGAGCTAAATAGTAAAATGGCTTCAATCACTGGAATAATAAATATCAAACCCAAAAAAGGGCTAATGTTAGGGTATAGGGCCAGAACGATTACACCCAAGAGTAAATCAAAAACAATTTGGAAAATATTTATTATTTGATTCCCAAAAAATGAGTAACGCCGAACCGCTAGATTGGAAAATAAAAGGAATAAAATATTTATCAACAGATCGGAAGAGCGTCGT
>JAUPVZ010000010.1 GCA_030916795.1 Patescibacteria group bacterium | reverse complement strand
GATGTTGATGGGGTCATTCTTGATTCCCATTTCGGAGTTGTTGATGCCCTCAACGAGGGGTTCCTTCATTTTGGGGGCCAACCGATTGGGTACGATTGGTATCAAAAGAATACTCTCGGTTCTCACCGGGATTTCCTCCTCAACCAAGGAATTCTTGAAGAGGATTTAGGGGCTTTTGATGCTTACATTCACCGGTTATTTGCTCAAGCCTGGCGATATAAAGAAAGACCGGGGATTTGGTCGATCTTATCTCTGCTCAAGCAGTATGGTGTGATTATGCACCTAGCCAGTGCGTGCAGTGTTGAGGTAACAGAAGCCAAGATTTCTTACCATCCTGGATTGCGCGATTTTTTCGCTGAAATTCATGGTGGGGAAAAGAAATCGGAAGTGTTTGCAGAGTTGGTCGAGCGCTTCCAAATACCTCTTGACCAAGTCGCTTTCATTACAGACATGGAGCGTGATTTGAACGAAGCAATTGTGGCTGGTCTCACCAAGGTGGTGGCCATAACCAGTGGTTTTTCGACTCACGCTCAACTATCACGATATGACTTTCCAGTAGTCACACATCCAGAGGAACTAATTGCGGCGCTGCGGTCGTGGGTCTAACCGTCTTTCAACAAGAAAACTGTTGGGGGCGGTTTTCTTTTCCTTATTTTCTGTGGAACCAGTAGCAGATTTTGACATCAAACCTTCGGTTCAGTCTGCTGTCGGCAGATAATTTCAAAATTCACTACCAGATGTGGATAAAGGTGGGTTGCTTGTAATAATAGGTGGGATATAATGTCTATGTAGTGGGAAGAAGTGGGGTATGATTTTGGGCAATTGTACCCCGACCTTGTGCAAGCAAGGGAGGTTACCAGGTAAATTTAACCGTAAATTTTATGTTAATTGGCGAACACAGACACACAATAGATGCCAAAAATCGGTTATCTTTACCGGCTAAGTTTCGGAAGGAGATAGGTAAAAAGGTAGTGATTACGTTTGGTCTAGATAACTGTCTTTTTGTTTATCGCCTAAAGGAGTGGGAAGAGGTAGCTGGCAAATTGTCGGCTTCCTCATTCGGCCAAGCGAATACCCGCGCCTTCAATCGCCATTTTTTAGGAGGAGCCGTAGAGACGGACGTCGATGCCATGGGACGTATTCTCATCCCTGATTATCAAAGGGAGTTTGCTGGCCTCAAAACCAAGGTGGTGGTCGCGGGTGTTCACTCTCGGCTGGAGATTTGGGACGAGGATAAGTGGAAGGAATTTACTGGGCGCATCAAAGGCGAAGCCGATACTTTGGCGGAGAAATTGAGCGAAATCGGCGCTATCTAAGAAGTTAAGGAGCGTAGCGACTATAACTTCTTGACCCAGCCCTCACTCTGGGTATCGAGTTAAAATAAAGTTTTCATGTCTCAAACTAAATATCATATACAGACAACGAATAAGGGACATGAGGGCTGGGTGGTTATTTTGCAAACTGCTCGTATTAACTCGCAGGCAAAATGAACCATATTCCAGTTCTTTTACATGAAGTAATAGCCGGTTTGCATTTAGAAGAGGGGCAAACAGTTGTCGATGGTACCTTGGGTTTTGCGGGTCACGCTAGTGCGGTCTGCCGAGCCATTGGCCAAGATGGAGTATTGGTCGGTATTGATGCCGATGCCAATGCCTTGATTGAAGCCAAAAAAGTTTTAGCCAAATATTCGACCAAGCTTTTTTTAACCAAGGGTAACTTTCGCCAAATCGAAACCATTTGTCGCGATCTAGGTGTGGACACAGTAGATGCCGTACTACTTGATCTAGGGGTCAATTCGACTCAGCTGGACTTGCCGGGACGCGGGTTTTCTTTCCGTCGTGACGAGCCACTTCTAATGACTCTAGACGATACCCCCGACAAAAAAGCCCTTACTGCCTCTGACCTAGTAAATACCTTGGGGGCCAAAGAGTTGGCGGATTTAATATACGGTTATAGTGAGGAACGCTTTTCCAGACAAATCGCCGAGGCGATTGTTGACATGAGGGGCGCCGAGGGGCCGATTACTACCACATTTCAGTTGGTCAGAGCGATCGAAGGGGCAGTGCCGTTTTGGTACAAAAAGCGCAAAATTCATCCGGCGACCAAAACTTTCCAAGCCTTGCGTATTGCTACCAATGACGAGCTAGGAGCCCTAGAGGAAGGTTTGGCGGGGGCCTGGGCGGTGCTTAGGAGCGGGGGGCGGTTGGCAGTGATTTCTTTTCATAGTTTAGAAGCGCGGATTGTTAAAAATTTCTTTGCCGGTAAAAAGCAAGTGGGGGAAGGAGTATTGGTCAACAAACATGCTATCAAGCCCGGTCGGGAGGAAGAAAAAGGTAACTCCCGCAGTCGAAGCGCCGAACTTCGGGTCATCATTAAAAATTAATAATTGAATAAATAAAGATGTTAAGGTCAATTGCTATTAGGAATTTTGAACAGAAAATCATTATGATCTTGGCGGCTTTGGTGTTGGTCCAATCCTTCGTCTATATTTATTTGGTTAATAGTTCTATTTTCAATGTGGTGGCGCGTAAAGAGTCGGAGGAAATGATATCTCTGACTGAAACCGAGATCACCGACCTCGTGACCAAGTATATGAATCTGTCCGAGGGTGTTACTCTAGAACTGGCCCGAGAGCAGGGGTTTGTGGATGCACCATCTGGTCTAACTGTAGCGGTGGTAGCTCGTGAGGCAGTGGCGCTTTCTTCTCATAATGAAATCTAAGTCGGTTTTTAGAATTCGAATAATTGGGGCGGCTATCTTGGTAATAGTGGTGGTTTTTGCGGTGCGTTTGTTTTATTTACAGGTGGTCAAAGGTCCCGAATACAACGACCAGGCCGACCGGCAATATTTGCGCTCGGCGCGAACCTTTTTTGATCGGGGATCGATTTATTTTACGTCTAAAGATGGGCACAATGTGCCGGCCGCTTCGCTAAAACAAGAGTTCTTGTTGACCGCCAACCCCCAACTCATTCCCAATCCTGACGAGGTTTATAATATTTTAGTTAAAGTATTACCCGACTTGTCTCGGGAAAAATTTATTGCCGATATTGGTGAACAAAGCAAACTTTATGTAGAAGTAAAAAGTGGCTTATCTACCGCCCAAGCGGAACAAATCCAAAAGGCCGACATCAAGGGCGTTTATGTCTACAAAGAAAAACGTCGCTACTATCCAGCCGAACGCACTGCGTCGCATATTTTAGGTTTTATGGGCTATAGTGACGACGATTATACTGGCATCTATGGTTTGGAGCGAGAATATAATGATATTTTGACTCATCGTGGTAGTGGGTCATTTGCTAGTTTTTTTGCCGAAATATTTCTCAATGCTAAAGGTACAGTATCCGATGAGGTGGTCGGGGGAGAGGGCGATATTGTTTTGACAATTGAACCAGTAGTCCAAAAGCGAGCAGAAAAAATCCTCGCTGAAACTGTCGCCAAATATAGTGCCGACGCGGGTGGGGTGGTGGTGATGGACCCAAACACTGGAGCAATATTGGCGATGGCTGCTATGCACGATTTC
>JAUPVZ010000009.1 GCA_030916795.1 Patescibacteria group bacterium | reverse complement strand
TGGACATAGATCAGATCATTGTCGGCCAAGAGTTTGGGGCTATAAGGGCTATCAGAAAAAAAGTAATATTTTGTGCCAATTATTTTTTTGTCAAAGATAACATCCCGAAGTTCTTCGGCCACAGCAATGATTGGATAAAAGTGACCACCTGTTCCCCCGCCTGTAAGTGCGATTTTCATTTTTAGTTATTATTTTTCTGGTAACGTGAAATATTCAAAATAATACCGACGGCGGATAGTCCAAAAAGTAAGGCACTACCACCCTGCGATACAAAAATAAGCGGTTCGCCTGTAAGGGGTATCAAGCCAAGCATTGCGCCGATATTAGCAAATGACTGGGTTATGATGAGTATAACAAGACCAGTAGCTAAGAGTCCACCAAAAGTGTCTCGGCTCGAGCTGGCTATCTTGAGCCCAAAAATAGCAAATAGTAAAAAGAGAACCAAGATGATGGTGGTACCAATAAACCCAAACTCCTCACCAGCTACCGCAAAAATAGAGTCCCCAATTGGTTGAGGTAAGAAGTTGAATTTTTGTAAGCTTTGCCCGAAACCCCGACCACTAATACCGCCAGAGCCAATCGCAATTAATGACTGGTTTATCTGGTAGGCTGAACCCAAAACATCTTTGTCGGAATCAACAAAGGTCATAATACGTTCGCGGATATATGGTTTGGCTATCGCGAGACACAATAAAGCAATCAGCCCAAATATAAACAAGGCCAAAAAGTGGCGCCACTTGCCACCCGCTATAAAGTATTGCGCCGACAAGGCCGAAGCAATGACCAAAAATGTCCCCGTGTCTGGTTGTAAAATAAGTAGAATCCCAGAAATGGCAAGTAGAACTAACATTGGCACAAGCCCGGTCCACAGGGTGCCAGCTTTGTCTTTGGCGCGTGTTAGCCACGCCGCGTAATACATTATCATCCCCAATT
Organism: Patescibacteria group bacterium; assembly: GCA_030916795.1. Taxonomy (GTDB): domain Bacteria; phylum Patescibacteriota; class Minisyncoccia; order Phycocordibacterales; family XYD1-FULL-46-19; genus XYD1-FULL-44-32. Next base: position 1,594 of record JAUPVZ010000009.1, on the reverse strand, counting down.
TTAAAAGCTCAGCTGGTTGAATAGAAAAGAAGCCAAGGTTGAGCCAGCGGGTAGCCCCACCGGCGGATATCCCTAAACCTGGGATAAATATTAGGGCGGTGGCCGCAATACCCGCAATCATTATAGGTAATGAATATTCTCGCCACACCCGATAAGGAACATTTGATAGACCAATCATCAAAACCAGCCCGCCTAAAAGTACTCCTAACTGTTTTAACCCAACGTGAATAAAACCGCTCATATTAGTACCGACCATCCCCAGTGAGGCCGACAAAAATATGAAAAAACCAAAACCAGCAAGTAAAGCCACTAGAAAAAGAAAAAGGCGGCTTTGGTTTTTTTCGACCTTGCTCATTATTTATCTAAGAGAATTAGGATCATCCCGATAATGGCGGTAATAACACAAATAATCCAATAGCGCATAACCACCTTGTAGGCAGGCCAACCAATAGCTTCGAAATGGTGGTGCAGTGGTGCAACCAAGAAAACCTTTTTGCCGCCCCTTAATTTTTTTGACGCTAGTTGGATAACCACGGAGGCCGCCGTAATAAAAAGTGGAAAGGCAATCAAGGGTAGCCACAGAACAGAATCGGTCAGGAAGGCGACAACGGTGAGGGTGGTGGTTAGGCCCAAGATACCTGTTTCGGACATATAAAAACGGGCCGGTGGAATATTAAACCAGAGAAAAGCGAGCGTTCCACCGGCGATCACGGCACAAAAAGCTGCTAGGTCTATTTGATCTTGGAAAAAGGCAATGCCCGAGTAAGCAGTAAAAATTATTGCCATCACTCCGCCGGACAAGCCGTCTAGGCCATCTATCACGCCGCTAGAAAACAAAGCAGACATAACTAGAACGAAAATCGGAATAATCCACATCCCCACCATCAACTCACCCCAAAATGGAATATGCAAAGTGCTAACACCTAGTTTGGCATAAAACCACCAACCACCCACTAGACCCAGGGCCAGGACAATAGATAATCGATTAAAAAATGATAACCCTCCATTATTTTTCCCCTCTTTTGGTTCTCTGATTTGCAATAAATCATCGATTAAACCTAGTAAGGACGCAACTATTAAAGTAAATATTGGTAGCCAGGTTTGATTACGAGACAAAAAGTCTAATTTGGTTGTTGTTTCTGTCGGCCAAACTTGGGCAATAAACCAGATGATAAGAATGGTGACTAAGGCACTAACCCAAATAATAATTCCACCCATACGTGGGGTACCAGTTTCCTTGTGGGCATGTAGCTTGTCAAAGATCGGGGTGGCCCTGCCGTCGGGAGAAATTTTGCCAGCCTTCTTTTTCCACATTCGATGTTTGTATAAATAGTTGGTCAAAAGTGGCGCAATAGCGATACCCGCAAAAAAGGCCATGGCCGTAGGGACAAACACCTTAATAACAGACAAAATCATGGTATTAAAATTATTCTGAATAATAAGTTACTGTCGCTTTAGCCAGGGCTAAAACATCGGTAAAACGACCGTCTTTACTAGAACCAAGGACCACCACAATAACCGGCTGGGCCAGTCCGGCGTCTAGAGCTACCACCAGATTGCCCCCAGCGCTGTCGGTGTAGCCAGTCTTGGAGGC
>JAUPVZ010000008.1 GCA_030916795.1 Patescibacteria group bacterium | reverse complement strand
AGGGCTGTCTTCCGGTTGGTTTTATTATCATATCCAAAAACTGTTGGCCACTGGTTTACACAAAAAAATTGTTGACCCAATACCGGCTGAGATTTTAAAAAAGTACTCACTACCAAAACTAGAAACCGCTTTGGTTTGGATCCATGGCCCCCAAAACGAACGCGACAGCATCAGTGCCCGCAAGCGTTTCTCTTTTGAAGAAGTTTTCTTTATCCAGCTGGACCGCCTGCAAGCCCGTAGTGAATACAAAAAAGCGCGAGCGCATAAAGTGGTGGCCAGCGATAAAGAGCTAAAACAATTTACCAGCCGTTTCCCTTTTCCCCTTACAGGTGGTCAAACGGAAGCCATTGGCCAAATAATGTCTGATTTGAAAAAACCCGAGCCTATGACACGGCTTTTGGAGGGTGATGTCGGCTCGGGCAAAACAGCGGTCGCCGCCACGGCCGCTTACGCGGCCGTGGCGGCCGGACTAGAAGTAGCATACCTAGTCCCCACTGAGATCCTCGCTCGCCAACACTTTGAATCCTTTATCGAGAACTTCGCCCATATGAATATCAACATTGGGCTAATGACCGGCAGTGAGTGTCGCAAGTTCCCATCAAAAATAAACCCCCACGAGCATACACATATATCTCGCTCGCAACTTTTAAAATGGGTGGCTAGTGGTGATATCCCGATCGTCATTGGTACCCACTCGCTTATTCAAAAATCAGTAGTGTTTAAAAAACTAGGCCTCGCTATTATTGACGAACAACATCGCTTTGGGGTAATGCAACGGAAAAAGATTTTGAAAGATAAAGATTCGACTGGGACCGTGCCTCACCTACTGTCCATGACCGCCACCCCTATTCCCCGCACCTTGGCGCTCGCCATCTTTGGTGACCTCGACCTATCGGTCCTAGCCGAACTACCAAAGGGTCGTAAACCAATCGTTACCAAAACTGTCGCCCCAGATAAACGTGAGGCGTCTTATGAGGCCATTCGACAAGAATTAAAGGCAGGTCGCCAAGCTTATGTCATTTGCCCACGCATTGATGAGCCAGACCCCGACAAAGAAATGGCCCTTCTTGCCAAATCAGCTGTCGCCGAGAGTAAACGTTTGCAAAGCAAAGTTTTCCCCGAATACAAAGTCGGACTAGTACACAGCAAACTAAAACCAACAGATAAAGAAAAAGTGATGGCCGATTTTACCAGCGGCAAAATCCAGATTTTAGTCGCCACTTCCGTCATCGAAGTCGGGGTCAATGTCCCCAATGCGACACTTATTGTAATAGAAGGCGCCGAAAGGTTTGGCCTGGCCCAACTGCACCAGCTACGCGGGCGGGTTATGCGCTCGTCGCACCAAGCCTATTGTTTCCTTTTTAGTGACACTAAAAATGCCAATTCTCTAAAAAGACTAAAAGCGCTAGAGGAAGCCAAGTCTGGTTTTGAACTAGCGGAAATGGATTTGGCCCTGCGCGGTTCGGGGGCACTCGCCGGCACCAAGCAATGGGGTGTGTCTGATGTGGGAATGGAAGCGATAAAAAATATCAAAATGGTGGAAGCAGCCCGCGAGGAGGCGAAGAAAATACTAGCTAGCGACCCCAACCTGAAAAAACATTCCGACCTTAAGTCTCGCCTCCATCAAAGGCAAGAAGTGCATTTTGAATAAAAGGCGCTCGCTCACGTCCTTTTTCTCCCACCGTGCTCCGAGCCGAGAAAATCATACTCGACCCATCACGCCAAAGCGAAAACTCGCTCCGCTCAGACAGTTCACTTTGGCTGTTTATTTGCCTCGTTGATTTTCACCGTCTCTTTGCAATGGTCGACAAAAGGAGTGAGCTCACTGGGTTGGGGAAAGAAGCTACCAGTCAGCAACTCTGCTTCCCAACTAAGCGAGCCTAGTTCCGTTTCAAAACCTTGCGGAGGTGCGGGCCGGCAGGGTTTTGGCCTTTGGAGAATTTTGCGGTAGCAGTCGCGAGGCCAAACGGCCCCGCTGGAGCAGAAGAAAACCACTCGCTGGAGTGGTTTTCTGTGTTTAGAAACGGAAGCTAGGCGAACGACCTACTTACCTACCGCTATCCGCACCAGAAAGCTTTGAAAAGCTTCCCAAGTGGAGGCCATGAGACCTTGACGCTGAGCTACGCCGTTAGGGTTAACTGTTTGCCATGGCGTAACAAAGCTATTTAAGTTTTCGTTATAGACAAGGTTAGAATCTATGTCAGAAGCCGCGTAGCCAAAATTTTTCATTTTCAGTCTATATATCCCCTGCTGTGTTGGACTAAACGAAACAACCAGATCAAAATATGCCGGCGGTAAACCATACAACATACGGTAGGTATTTACGCCAAGTGTTGTTGATGTACTAGTGGTGCTCAAGCTACAGGCGACACTTCCTTGAGCATTACCTCCACCGTTTTTTTCTATTTCGAAATAATTAGCCCCAGTACTAGTAGCTGAACCTTGCCGACAATCTTTATCTAGATAAAGGGCCTCTGTAGAACCAGGATTCATTCTAAATTTAATCTTATAAAGTGCTCCATTTCCATTTTCTATAATCGACGATGATTCAATAAAACCAACGCTTGGTTGAGCAACACTTGCATTATAATTTAAAAATAGTGGATTCGTCTCGAAGATTGGGACAGGTGTGTATCTTTTTGAGTGGTTATCACCATTGTCAATATCCCAAGCAAGAGACAGCAGCTGCAATCTTGCAGTTATATCACCACTTGCCTCTATGGCTGAAGTTAGAGTAAATCTTCTAGTCTCACCATTTGCAATCTTGTATGACCTATCACCAACAATCATTTTGTCGGACGGATTGGTCGTAGCAGAGCTCAGTGAAATAACAGTGTTTCTATAGGTAGGTCCTGATGTCTCTAGTTTAAAACGCAATCCATCATCGGAAGTTGAAGAATAATCCCCATCTAAATAAATATCACCACCTACTGCTGTTACATCAAAAACAATTTCAAATTCTGCTCTATCGCCCTCGCCCTGCGAGTCTGCAGGATCAACAATCTCTGTACTTGTCTGGACCAATCTAGCTGTAATACTAGGTTCAGTGGTAGTCCCACAATCCGCTACTGTCAGCCGACCATTGATCCAAGCCCGATTGTAGTAGTTGAGATTAACATAAATCGGATAAGCCCTAGCAACTGACTGTTCTTTAATCAAAGCGGCTTTGACCGCCTCTGTAAACACAGTGCCGCTGGTATTAAGAGTCGAGCCAGTCACCCGATTTAGATAACGACTCAATATTGGCACCTGCACCGCATCCACAGTACCCACAGTTAGAATCTCTCTGGTCAGAGTACAAGGTGGAGTAATGGGACGATTTACCACCCTAAACCAGACCGTATTACTTTTACCAAAAATCACACTATTTAGATAAATATTGTGAACACCAAGGGGAAGATTGTAGGGAATAACATATCTTGTTTCCTTGATCTCGGTCGGGCCATTTATTTTTTGAAACTCTCCAGCGGTAGTGATCTTGCCGTCTAGGTGCACATCACTGGCCATAGTCTCTGGACCCTTGATAGAGACCACCTGCCCAGGATAAACATCACTAGTTACCATCCCTGGACCAACAGGAATTTTGTCGTTGAAGGTTTTAATATAAGGCGATTTTTCACCAAGAACCGAGACGGTGTTAGTACGGGCATAGCCCCCGGATACACCTTGATTTAACACATTCATGGGACTCGAAAAATAAAATTCTCGGTCGTAAGAGTAAACAAAACTACTAATATAACTAGAATAAATTCCCTTGAAAAGTACTCCCGTATCAAACCGTCCTTCCATTTGAAAACTTCTTGTTTGACCCTTTGGTATCAAATATAGAACCCAGGATGGAATTTCTACACCATCAAATATAATTGGAAGTTTTTGAGCGGTAGAGCTAGCTATCTTCCAGTCGTAACCAGGAAGAGCTGTGTTATCAACACCATTTAAGGACAGCTGAGGAATAAAATAATGGATGTAAATATCTTTATCAGCTGGTGCTGTAATACTTAATACATGTCGACTATCTAACCAAGGATACTGTTTGCGATACTGCGATTCACTAGTTTGGGTCAGAAATAATTGTTGGGCCCCGACTGGAGCAACAACCAAATCATTGGCGGTTCTAGCCTGCTTACTTAATAGACCAAAGTCGCCCTTGGTAGCTTTTGTGATAGCCTCTTTAGTGACCGCCGCCTCAGTCGAGCGGGTAAGATAAAACCCAGACACTAAAACAGCTATCAATAGGAGCCCGCCCAGATATTTAAAATATTTCATAACAAAAATTAGATACTAATTGCCTTTCATTATAGCACCGTAGGAGGAGTGGTAAGGTGGTTTATAGACAAACATGGGGAAAACCCCCCGGCCGCATAGCGGCCGGGGGGTTATTTTTCACTTTTTCCAAACAAAAAAACGGAAGCTAGACGAACCAAGCACCACTTCAGAATATTACATAAATTTACCCTTAAAGTTTTGGGGTTCAAATATCACTATTCTACCTCTTATCTTTTTGTCTGAAGTGGTGCTTCGGCGAGTGACCTATTCCCCCACCGCCACCCGCACCAAGAAATTCTCTAAAGCTTGCCACGCCGAGGCCAGTTGCATTTTGCCCTGCATAAAAGCCGACGGCTCAGATACCATAAAACCAGCACTTGCCGCCTTTACCGTATCATCGCGATATTTTCTAACCACTACATAGCTATTGCCCACCTTGACAGTGCTGGGCATCTTTACGACTTCGGCACTATCATTGGCTGTTTTGTTGGCCACCTGCACACAAGGTGTGCCCGATTTGGCACAAACCAAAATATCTATCTCGCCGGTCCCCAGTGCCAACCAACTAACTTTTTTCTCGGTCCCCTTGCGCCAAGTATTTCCCCTGTCTAATTTATCGATTTTTACATATTTGACCAATTTGGGTGTCGAGGTCGCCACAGTTGTGGTACTGGTACGATTTACCATAAAAGATAAAGTATTACTCTTTAGCTTGCCCCCTTTATCAAGCGCATATACATTATGGGCCCCAGTAGATAGATCTTGCACCCGATATTTTACTTGTTTACCAGCCACATCGTTGAAAATAAGGTTGGCCAAAGGTACCTTTTTGGCATCCACAAAAATCTGGGTGCGAGTAAGGTTTGACCCAAAGATTACCAGCCACTCGCCCGGGGTCGCCACCATAGCACTCAATTTGTCGAGGACAGGGGCAGTAGAGGTAGCGCTTGAGCTAGTCGCTGTCTGGGCATAAGCGGTCCCCGTCCCAGCCAAAAGAGCTAGGGTTATAATGGTAAAAGTAAATATATTATGCCGGTTCATTTATGCAAAAATAATTTGATAATATTTGTTTTTAAGTATAGAGTATGACAGCAAATTGTAAATAAGCACCACTGGCCCAATGAAAACAAAACTTAAAATTTTTGGTATGATTATTGTTCTATTTTTTGCACTGGCTGGGGCCTTTTTTATCTTTGGCTGGATAGCGGTAAATCTAGGTTTAACCAATACCCCCGGAATAAAAGGCAATCGTCTAGAGGTAGAAAAATCGGCCCCCATATCATCTGATAAGGGTTCTTCGATTTGGGACCAAGGTGAAGAGTGGCAATCTCTAGAGATAGCAATCAAAAAAGACGCTGAAGTCATAAACAAAGTGGCGAGCGAGACTGACATCCCCGCTCGCGCCATTGTGGCCCAGCTAGTAGTCGAGCAACTCCGCCTGTTCCATACCGAAAGAGCGGCTTTTAAAGAAATTTTGGCCCCACTCCGTATTCTTGGCAACCAAGTGCTCTTTTCCTGGGGGGTGTTGGGGATGAAAGAAGAAACAGCGATTGCCGTCGAGAAACATTTGACCGACCCTGCTTCCGAATTTTATCCGGGGAAAAAATATGAACACTTACTCGATTTCAAAACAGCCAACCACGACAAAGAACGTTTTGAGCGGATTGCCAATGAGCGCAACCACTACTATGCCTATCTGTATGCAGCTTTATATTTAAAAGAAATTGAAAGTCAGTGGCAAAAAGCGGGCTACGATATCACTAGTGAAATTGGTGTTTGGAGCACTTTGTATAATATCGGCTTCACTCATTCTGTCCCCAAGCCAAACCCCGCAGTAGGTGGGGCCGCTATCCCCATTGGCGATACAATCTGGAGCTTTGGCGGCCTTGCCGAAGAATTTTATGATAGCGACAAACTTTTAACAGAATTTCCAAGATAAAAAACAAAAAACCATCACGGCGCTACGCGCCGTGATGGTTTTTTATTTATACTACTTCAACCAATCTACAAACTTGTCCCACAGAGACTGCGAAGCTGTCTCGGTGTTTGCCAGCTGGCTATCACCATCAGCCGAAGCTGTTGGATTTGGAATAATTTGGAAACGATTAGCTGATGTAGCTTGTATCACAGAACCATTTACCCGATACACCGTGCCATCAGGATTCATTACTTTAGCCACAACATAATATTCCTTGTTTAAGAGATTAGCATCAAGAATATTAGGATAGATATTTACTCTAAAACCTCCCGAAGTACTAATCGTCGTGCGGTCGTTGGCAGGAGGAATATTAGCACTCCCCCCATTTAGATCGGAATTGAAATACAGTTGGATAACCTTGCCTCGAGGCAGCCCCTCGTAGGTAACGGTCACTGGGTTGGCCGCCACTCTATTTGTCCAGGTCAAAGGGAAATCTTCGACTATCACTGAGGTAATCCTAGGCACAGTCGGAGCGCTTTGGGCGGGACCAGTAACTGTAAAATTCCAACTACCGGTAATTCCGGCCACACTAAGAGTATATCTACCAGGCACCAAGCTAGTTGTTGACAATAAAGCTCTCACCCCACCAGTAATATCGACATAAGTCGGGGTTATTTGGGTTATCAAACCAGTGATAGTGATTGCTCTACCTCGGAGGTCAATCCCATCAACAGCTAAATTTTGACCTTTTACCACACTTGATTGAACAGCCCAAACTGTTGGGGTCGGTGTCAGGGAAATTGTGCCAGAAATATTCAACGCGGTAGTTTTTGGGGATAAAACAGTAGAATCAAGATCTCCAATTTTGACAGAATTGATTGATGCCGAATATTGTCCAGGAGTAGCTAATTTACTTTTCTTGAAAGTAAGACGAAGGTGGAACTTTTCTGTTTGGCCTGCCCTAACCACAAATACGAAAAACCCATTGTCGGTCCTTACATACTGACTCACAGAAGTTGATGTTTGGTCGACCCCATTTATCCTCAATGACCCGAGCTTTGAAATGTCTGAAGCTAACAAAGAAACAGCTTGGCCGGCACTATTTTTTACCACAATTTCAGTATCGTATGGTTTGATATATACGTCACCATTAGTGGCACTAACAGAAATGATAGCATCAGCCCTGACTGTCTCGGTTCCAGCCTGACCATTAAACATCTCAGTCTGAGAGGTTAATGACGAGCTATCCAAGGTTACACTTGCTACCCCCCGTCTTTTAATCGTAAACGTTTGTGAGCTTCTCGCTTGGACTATTGCTCCGTTTACTGGATATTCATTATAGTTTGAGTCTAGCAATACCACCCTCACAACCGCCGCTTTATTTATATTAGACAAATTAGTAGTACCCGCCGTTTGATACCCGGTGCCAGTGCCACTGGCTTGAGTAACGGCCACATGGGCATAGTTTATCCATCTATTGTCAACAGTATTCCAGGCCCCATATCTAAACTTTAGATTTCTGTCAGTGGGAATACCAGAATATGACCAGGTTATATTTTTAGCTGTCTCATTATAGATCCAGGTTGCTTGGTTGTCTTGAATGTTTACACCAGAGATAGTCGCGGCCGCAACCTGAACTGTCCCAGCTATAGCAAGGTTGACTGTTTGATTGTTTAGTGTCACTCCATCAATCTGGCCAACTTTAATCCCTGTTATATTGGATGAATATTGTCCAGAAGAAGTCAGCTTACTTTTCTTAAAAGTCAGCCGAACATGAAATTTTTCAGTCTGGCCAGATCTGACCCTATATATGCCAAAACCATCTGTATCATCACGAACAAATTGGCTGACAGAAGAAGATGTCGAATCAACACCATTTATTCGCAATAAACCCCATTTAGTAATATCAGAGCTAGACAAAGAAACTTCTTGCCCGGCACTATTTTTCACGACAATATTTGTACCGTTTGGATTGATGAATACATCCCCACCCACTGCATTCACGGACAATATTACATCCGCTCTGACTGTTTCCACCCCTGTCTGACCTTGGAACATCTCTGTTTGAGTTGTTAGGGATGAACTTTCAACGGTTGTATTGGGTACACCTCGTGTCTTAATCGTAAATGATTGTGATCCGGCTCTAGCCTGGACAATCGCTCCATTGATTTGAGACTCGTTATAATTTGCATCAACCAAGACAACTCTTACAACAGCTGGTTTGTCTATATTTCCCAGGTTGGTAGTGCCGGCAGTTTGATATCCAGTGCCAGTACCACTAGCTTGAGTAACGGCCACATGGGCAAAATTTACCCACCGATTGTCGGTATTATTCCAGGCCCCATATCTAAACTTTAGATTTCTGTCAGTGGGAATACCAGAATATGACCAGGTTATATTTTTAGCTGTCTCATTATAGATCCAGGTTGCT
>JAUPVZ010000007.1 GCA_030916795.1 Patescibacteria group bacterium | reverse complement strand
GCCTTATTCTCCTCACTGGACCAACCGGCTCCGGAAAAACCACCACCTTGTATTCTTTTCTCCGCGAGGTAAATTCGACCGAATCTAAAATTATCACCATTGAAGATCCGATCGAATACCACCTAAAAGGTATCAACCAGACTCAGGTCAATCGGGCCAAGGGTTACACCTTTCTATCTGGCTTGCGCAGTGCCTTACGCCAAGACCCAGATGTGATTATGGTGGGCGAGATCAGAGACTCGGAGACAGCTAAAATCGCCATTAATTCGGCCCTTACTGGCCACTTGGTATTTTCGACCCTGCACACCAACAATGCTGCTGGCGCTATCCCCCGTCTTATTGACCTAGGGGTCAATGCCAAAATCATCAGCTCGGCTCTCACAATATCGATTGCCCAACGTCTGGTGCGCAAGTAGTGCCCCCACAGCCGGGTCGAACAAATATTCACCGCCCAAGATAAAACTCACATCGATAATATTATCGAGAGTATAAAAAAACGTGTCCCAAGCTACACCCCACCCCAAACCGAAAAATCTTGGGGTCCAGGTAAGTGTGAAAAATGCAACAACACCGGCTACAAAGGGCGCCAAGGAATATTTGAAGCTATTATTATGGATGACTCTATTGCCAAGGCTTCGGTTTTAAACCCCAATGAACGCGACCTACGCATAGCTTCTATTCCCCAAGGTATATTAGATATGCGCCAAGATGGGATTGTAAAAGTGTTAGAAGGTTCAACCTCTTTGCGCGAACTGTCCCGAGTTATCGATTTGTACGAAGAAATAATTTAGGCAAACAAAAAACCCGCCTAAATAGCGAGCTCATTGTTATCGAGAATATAAACCTCCAAGTAATCTCTTTATTTATGCAAATAAAGTTAGGTAAATTAACAAGGATAGCCCCAGGAACCTACTACAAGAGTAGTACCAAAGCGTCCTTCTCAACAAACCCGTTAAGCTGTGAACAACTTAAATTGCTTGGAGGTTTATCTTCTCGATATAGTCTATTTTTCAATCCTATCTAGCCCCTATTGGGTAGCCAGAAAAACAAAATGCTATTATATACAAGAGGCGCCCAGTCGTAAATAGGCCAAGGTCGCTTCTTAATTAAAATAGCACTTCGTAGACAATGTTAGCATAAAGTTTAAAATATGTCAAGTCCTACCCCCTCTAGCGACAAAACCCCTCTAGTAAACCGCGAATCTGACGCTTTTTTAGATAAAGCGCTTCGCCCCTCTTCTTGGGATGAATATATTGGACAAAAAAATATTAAAGATAATCTAAAGATACTTCTCCAGGCGGCTAAAAATCGGCACCACCCTCCAGAACATCTTTTATTTTATGGCCCACCCGGTCTAGGCAAGACTACTTTGGCTTATTTGATAGCCAAAGAGCTTGGTGGTCAAATAAAATCAACCTCCGGCCCAGCTATTGAAAAGGTTGGTGACCTAGCCTCAATTATAACCAATTTAGAACCTGGTGATATTTTGTTTATTGATGAAATCCATCGCTTAAATAAACTAATTGAGGAAGTATTATACCCCGCCATGGAGCAAGGTAGCTTAAATATTATTATTGGCAAAGGCCCTGGCGCGAGAGTAATTCAACTTGAATTACCACCATTTACCCTAATTGCGGCCACTACCCGCATCGCTCTACTGTCATCACCTTTGCGCTCTCGCTTTTCAGGTGGCACTCATCGTTTAGAGTTTTACACCAATACAGAAATTGGCGAGATTATTAGTCGTTCGGCCAAAATTTTAGATATCAAAATTGAACCAGAAGCGGTAACCCTTATTAGTAGCCGGAGTCGCTCTACCCCCCGCACCGCCAACCATTTACTTAAACGGGCCCGCGACTATGCCGACGTTCACAATCTACCCCTTAATGCCGACACTGTAGGCAAAGCTCTCGACCTATTGGGTATAGACAAACTCGGATTAACTATTTCCGATCGAGCGGTATTAGAAGTCTTGGCTAACAAATTTAAAGGTGGCCCCACCGGCTTGTCTACTATTGCCACCGCTTTATCTGAAGAAGAGGCCACTGTGGAAGAAGTCTATGAACCCTACCTTATCCAATGTGGTTTTATTGAAAGAACTCCTCGCGGACGCATCCTCACTGACAGTGGCTATGAACATCTAGGATTAGTGGCGCCTGTTGATAAGCAACACCGTCTAATTTAAACAATTATGTCTGGACATAATAAATGGTCAAAAATAAAAAATAAAAAAGCGGTTGAAGATGCTCGGAAAAGTAAGGTCTTTTCTATGCACGTAAAAACTATCACCATGGAATCAAAACGAGCTGGTGGTGATATAAATGCCCCAGGCCTACGGGCCGCTATCGACCGGGCCAAAGCGGTCAATATGCCGGCCGACAATATTAGCCGCGCCATCGAAAAAGGACGAGCCGGCGGTGGCGCCGACCTAGAAGAAGTCTTGTACGAGGCCTATGCCCCAGGTGGGATAGCCTTAATTATCGAAGGTATCACTGACAACAAAAATCGCACTACCCCAGCTATTAAACATCTATTGATTGAAAACGGTGGCACCTTGGGCACCACCGGCTCGGCCCAATGGGCTTTTACCAAAATAGAGGGTCTATGGACACCCCAAACCCTTATCCCCCTAACAGACGAGGATAAAATGAGAGTAGCTGACCTAATCGATACCCTATTGGACCACGAGGACATCAAGAACGTCTCAGCTAATGCGGAATTTTAATTTATGATTATTATTGGAATTGACCCTGGTTATGACCGTCTGGGATTTGCGGTGATTAAAAAAGAACCCCGACAAAAAGAAGAGCTTTTGACCAGTGGCTGTTTATCAAGTGACAAAAATACCGACTTCGCCCAACGTTTATTGTGCCTGGGAATAGAATTAGAAAAAATATTTATTACTTATAACCCAGATTTATTGGTTATTGAAAACCTATTTATAACTAAAAATCAAAAGACGGCGATGAAGGTGGCCGAGGTTAGAGGTCTTATTTTATATCTGGCCGCCAAGAACAACACCGCTGTTAAACAGATGACCCCTCCTGAAATAAAGCTGGCGGTCGCAGGCTATGGCAATGCCGACAAAACTCAAGTAACCAATATGGCTAAATTGCTTATAAAGATACCAACCAAACCAAAATTTGACGACGAGTTTGACGCGATTGTTATTGCTCTAGCCGGCCTACCCTATCTAAAGCAGTAATATTATCCACTAAAAAAGTTGCAACATACTTTGGTATCTGTTAAAACATTAAAAATCTGCCTTAGCAGATAAATTAAATTATTAATTTAGCCTTTTCTTGTTAAAATATGAGCGACGAAGAAGTTCTTGAAGAAGGAGATCTAGGTGGAGATTTACCAGAAGATGCACTACCAGACGAAATTATAGATACTGACACTGAAGGCGGTATTACTACCCCAGACCTAGAAGACGACGAAGACGAGGTAGATTTTGACTCATACGAGGACTACGAAGAATAAACTAAAATATCCGCCGAAAGGCGGATATTTTAGTTTATTGATATTTTATAGAATTTTTTCTTACCGACTTTCAATACTAAATCACTGTCTATTTTATATTCTGTGTCTAATATTTTATTATCCGGCAAAATAGTTATTCCCCCGCCCTCAACCAGTCTTTTAAATTCTGAGTTCGATTCAACCGCCCCCAAGGAAACCAAAATATTTTTTAAACTTTCACCTTTTTCTACTTTTAGCTCATTAATATCTTGTGGAATTTCTTTGTTTTGAAATTTATAAACAAAATCAATTTCTGCTTTTAGGGCACCCATGGGGGAAGAAAAAGTGGCTACTATTTCCTTGGCTAGGCGCATCTTCGCGTCGCGTGGATTACCAGCTAAAATATCTCCCACTACAACCGCCGGAACTTCAGTGCATATTTCGAATGCTAGTGGCATCAGGGAATCGGGCCAGCTCATAACTTTGCCGTACATATCAGAGGGCTCATCCGATAGCGCTACCATATTACCCTCCGACTTGCCCATTTTCTTGCCCGTCGGGTCAACTAAAAGTTTAGTAGCAATGACAAACTTTTCCTTTCCCCTCCTTTTAAGCATTGTCCGGCCAGCTAACATATTAAAAGTCTGGTCATTAGCCCCGATTTCCGCATTAACCCCTAAAGCCACCGAATCGTAGCCCTGCATTAAGGGGTAAAGGAATTCGTGGATATATATTGGTTCACCTTTCTTTATCCTTTCCTGAAACATATCGCGCTCAATCATTTGGCCCACAGTAAATTCTGATGTTAACTCTATAACATCCGCAAAAGACATTTGGCCAAGCCAGTCATTATTAAAAGTAAAAGTAATTTTTTCCAAATCCAAAACCCGACCAATTTGTTCACGATAAGCACTATAATTTTGTTTTACTTCTTCCAAAGACAGTTGTTTTCGTGTCGCCAGTTTATCAGTTGGATCACCAATCATAGCCGTAAAATCTCCGTACAAAATTATTATCTCGTGGCCCAAATCTTGAAGGCGCTTCAACTGTAAGAGCACCGACCCGGTACCGATATGAAGAGTTGGTCCAGTTGGGTCTAGACCTAAATAAATTTTTAACTTATTTCCCTCGGTCAAAAACTTGTCGAGTTCCTCGCGAGAGGGATAGATTCGCTCGATTCCCCGTTCAAAAATATGGTCAGAAAAATATTGGTTAGAGACGCTCATAAACCGAAATATATCATATATGGCACTTTTTTTCCATTAGACCCTATGTTAGTATGGACACATGAAAAAAATAATGGCACACTTTGGCATCCCCGCCAAACAACTTACCCAAATTATCGCCACCATTGGTCTGATTGGAGGTAGTATTGTAATTTTATGGCTATTAACCCTCCGTATACCCGATTTTGGCTCGTATGAGAACCGGATTATTGCCGAATCAACCAAGTTGTATGACCGCACTGGCAAGGTCCTCCTTTACAATGCTCACGACCAGATCCGCCGCACCGTTGTCCCCCTCTCCGAGATATCTGACCAAGCCGAAAATGCTTCTATTGCTATTGAAGATGCCAATTTCTACAACCACTATGGTGTAGAACCCCTGGCGATAATTAGAGCTGTAGTCGTTAATATAAACACTGGTCGCCTAGAGCAAGGTGGCTCGACTATCACCCAGCAAGTAATCAAAAACACTCTCCTCACCCAAGATAAAAAAATAACCAGAAAAATAAAGGAGTGGATCCTATCGATAAAACTAGAACGAAAGCTAACAAAAAAACAAATTCTAGAACTTTATCTAAATGAAATCCCTTATGGTGGCAATTTATACGGTATAGAAGAAGCATCTAAAGCGTTTTTTGGAAAATCAGCTAGGGATATCACCTTGGCCGAATCAGCGTATCTAGCCGCCCTGCCCCAAGCCCCCAGTTATCTATCCCCTTATGGTAACCACCCCGACAAGCTTGAAGAGAGAAAAAACCTGGTTCTAAAGAGAATGTTGGCCCAAAAGTTTATTACTGAAAAAGATTATAATGACGCCAAAAAAGAAAAGGTTTTGTTTGCTAAACCAGACAATCGTAGTATTAAAGCCCCTCATTTTGTATTTTATGTTTTAGAACAACTAGCCGAAAAATATGGCGATGACGAAGTGCGGAATGGTGGGTTAAGAGTGATCACCACTTTAGATTGGGAGGCCCAACAAAAAGCTGAGGAAATAGTAAAAAGATATGGCGAACAAAACCGGGCTAGCTACAACGCTGGAAATGCCGGCCTAGTCGTCATGGACCCTAAAAATGGCCAAATATTAACTATGGTGGGTTCGGTAGATTATTTTGACGTCGAACATGAAGGAAACTTCAATATTACAACCGCCAAAAGACAACCTGGTTCCGCTTTTAAGCCATTTGTTTATGCCACCGCCTTTAATGAGGGTTATACCGCCGACACAGTAGTGTTTGATATCCCAACCGAATTTAATGCTAGTTGTAGTGCGAGCCACACTCCCCTTGTTTCTGGTACTAATTGCTATGCCCCAGTTAACTATGACGGCACTTATGCGGGCCCAATTACCTTCCGAAATGCTCTTGCTCAATCTAGAAACATCCCCGCTGTTAAAGCACTTTATTTAGCGGGAATTAAAGATTCCTTTGACACCGCCCGCAAAATGGGAATTACCACTCTCGAGGATTACCGTCGCTATGGACTAACACTAGTACTTGGTGGTGGTGAAGTTACCCTAGTTGATATGACAAATGCTTATAGCGTATTTGCCAACGATGGTGTATTTAACCCAAAGATCTCAATATTAGAGATTAGGGATAGTGATCGAAAAATCCTTCAAAAATTTGAAGACAATAGTAATCAGATACTACCCCCCAACACCGCTAGATTGATATCTAATATCCTATCTGACGATGCGGCACGAGCGCCGGTATTTGGAGCCGGATCCCCCCTAAACGTCCCTGGTCACCAAGTGGCGGTCAAAACTGGTACAACCAATGATTATCGTGATGGTTGGATTGTTGGCTATACCCCTAGTGTCACCGTAGGCGCCTGGGTTGGAAACAACAATAACACCCCAATGGATAAAAGGGTGGCTGGTATTATTGTTGCCCCAATGTGGAACGCCTTTATGAGAGAATACTTAGCTGGTTTACCTAATGAGTATTTTATTGCCCCAGAACCAACCCCCACCGACCTTAAACCGGTATTAAGAGGCTCATGGCAGGGTGGTAGCGGTTCAATATTTGACCAAGGAGGTAGTGTCCACTCTATCTTGTATTATGTAGACAAAGATAATCCCCGCGAACCAGCCCCCGCTAACCCAAGTAGTGACCCTCAATTTAGAAACTGGGAAGCTAGTGTGATGTCTTGGAAAGGCCAAACGGGATATATAGAAACTGCTACCCAAGACGATGAAACCAATGTCGAACCAGGAGAATTGGATATTAAAATTGAAAATATTAGCAAGAAGTACGATAAAGAAGATGAGGTTATAATAAACTTAGAAAGATATAGTGGTGTTGCTTCAGTAAAGTTCTATTTAAATGACACTTACTTGGGCACATTAACAAAAAAACCTTATCGTTTTTCTTTCTACCCATCCGAAATGTCAGATATAAAAAATCGAAACACAATCAAGGTAATTGGTTACGATATAAACAATAATTCAAAGGAAGACACTGAGGTATTAAATATAAAAATATAATTTTATTTAATATCTAAAACATTAAGATCCTCTAAATTAGATTTTAAAATTTGGAGGATTTTTTGTTTGTTAATATAAATAAGAGCCTTTGTTGATTGATTGGTATTTAATAAAATAATTCCTTTTTTAATTTTTATATCTTTTGGGTCAATTTTTATTTTAGTTACACTAAAAATTACTTCACTTATTTTATCTTTTTGAATAATAAACCCGCCGATTAATTTGGAATATTTATCAAATAAACCACCTAAATTATTCATCCCATTAGAGGTAGGATATAGACTGTTTGTCTATACCTAGACTTAGTTTAATAATAATTTGGTTTTTCATAG
>JAUPVZ010000006.1 GCA_030916795.1 Patescibacteria group bacterium | reverse complement strand
TCAAAATCAAAAGCTAGTTTTTTCTCCCGATTATCAAAAACAACAGTCACACTGGCCTTGCCTTGACCCGAGCTGGCACCGCCACCGCCGTTGAAAATGAGATCTTCACCCCGCTTGCCCCGCAGGGACTTGAGCGACTGCTCGCCCAACACCCAGCGAAAAGCCTCGGCCACGTTGGACTTGCCACTACCATTGGGCCCCACTATCGAGGTCACTTGTGATTCAAAAAGCAAAGTCGTTTTTTTAGCAAACGACTTGAAACCAGAAATTTCGAGGGAAAGGAGCTTCATTAGTATTTAGCTGGTAGTTTGTATAGACTAAATTTTAGCATAAAAATAGGGATAAGTTGATATAAAAAATCCCCACGGGGCGCCGGAGGCGCCCCGTGGGGATGTGAGGTCAGATCTACTTGGGCGGATTGTTGTTGCCCCTTACAAGGTGGTCAACCACATCAGATCGAACATACCCTATTCCATTTGATGGATTGGTCGGTGGCACGACCAGATTGTCAGTTTCTGATAAGGTCGGTTTGGTCTTAAAACTACCGATTTGCAACCAGAAAACCGATGCCCATAGACCCACGACACTGGTAGCCCAAACCACGAGCCCCCCAACAGCCAAGCGGAAGGTTTTCTCTTCTTCCATGAAGGGGTCAGAAAACAACGCCAACGCCATGAGAACACCCCCTACCAAGGTAGCCAGCCCAAAAATAAAAACCAGCCACTTTCTTATTGCCAACATTCAGGCCTCCCTTCTTTGTTTCCGACTAAATTTGCTTCTACCAAAATCATACTGATTAATTGGCGCCAGGCAAGCGGATTTTTAAAATACAAAATTTTTCTCCCAACTAAGCGAATCTCTCTTTTATCAGACACCGAGTGTTTGATAATTACAACTCGAGAGTTTTGTGATTGAAATGAAAAAACTCGTTACGAGGGCCAATTTTAAATCCATGCTTTTCCATAATCGACCTGACCTTTACCTGAAGATCTTGATATTTTTTACCCTCTTCATCTGTTCTGTCTTTATAAAAATCAATGAGCAGTGATTCCGCACCATTTTCTCTACTCCTCATCATTATTTCTTTGTCTTCTTTTTCGTCCCACAAAGCCACGTCCAAGGCTTTGCCAGAAGCATGGGGCATATCTTTAATATTTAAAAGTTTATCGGCCATTTCTTGACCAAATTTCTCTACCCGCTTGTCATAAACCAATCGATATAGTTCTGGCGAACGATAACCTTCTTTTACATAAAGCCGACAATTTAAAGTTTCTTGGAATTCCTGATTGATTTCTTGGAGAGCTAATATAATATCTCTACTTACTTGAACCCGATCACTAGTTAGACCAACAGCAATAATTTCATCTTTTGATATGCCATAGTCGGCAAATCTATACCAATAAAAATTGCTTCCGAGTAAACCATATTCATCGATATATACTAAATCTGGTGACATAAATTTTATATTTTCCAACTCAGCGAACATTCTAATTTTGGACTTTCGCGAAAGCTGATTTGGAAATTAAGGAGTGGAGTAGAAAAATTGAACTGTTTGAGGCGGTAGCCGAGTTTTCAATTTTTCGTAAGCGAAATGACTATAATTTCCAATCAGCGAAGCGGGGCCCAGTCCAAAATTAGCAATGTGAGCGACCTACTCCCAGCCCTTTTTCTCAAGCCCCTCTCGTGCCGCCTCCTGTTCCGCCTCTTGTTTAGAATGCCCCTCACCCTCGGCCACTAAATCGTCTTTAAGATAAACACCAACAGTAAATTTTTTGTTATGGTCTGGGCCAATCTCTTTTAGGACTTCATACGATGGGGTGATACCTACTGCTTCTTGGGCCTTTTCTTGAAATAAACTTTTAGCATCTTGCCACAAATTTTTGGAAATAATTTCTTTCATCAAATACAACAAATTGGCAGTGATAAACTTTTCGGCAATTTCGTAACCTTGATCCAAATATATTGCTCCAGTGACCGCCTCGAAAGTGTTGGCCAAGATATATTGGCGCGCCCGACCGGTGTCTTTGGCTTCGCCTTTGGACAACAACAAATAATCGTTCATCCCCAACTTCTGGGCTACGTCCGACAAAGTCGTAGTGTTGACCAAAGACGCACGATAAGCGGTCAGCTCGCCTTCGGGCTTACCAGGAAAAGTCTGGTATAGGAAATTGGTGACCACCAGCTCGAGGACCGCGTCACCCAAAAACTCGAGCCGCTCGTTGTGGTCGTGCTCGATTTCGCGATGCTCGTTTAAATACGAGCGGTGGGTAAAAGCCGAGTTTAAAATCCCGATATTATGGAAATTAACCCCTATCGCCTCGGCAAATTTCTGTGGTTCATTGGTCATAATCATGCTTTATCTACTATCCATAACAAGTTTGATGGCTTTTGTCACGAACGGCACAATATCATCGTACATTTTGAGATCAACAATATCGGCGAGCTTAAACCAGCGGATATCGTCTAGCCCCCCCTTGTCGGCGGCCAATTTGAGCTTGGCAAATTCGGTATCAGCACATTCGCCCAAGAAATAATTGACTTGTTTGCGGATTTTGCCCTTTTCGGGATCGGAGGCGATATATTCGTTTTTGCCCAAACCATCTTTCATAGTCACAGACACCGACATCTCGGCCAAAATCTCTTTGGCCGTTCCCTCTTCAACGGATAGATTGTCTTCAATATGACCCTTGGACAGTGTCCAGTAGCCAAAAATATCATGGACCATCGCTAAATAAATTTCGCCATCATGGCGACAAAACACTACCGCCCCACCTAGATTTTCGATCGGCATTTCTTCATAGGGAACATCTTTTGGTCGTTTCTTTTTAGCAGGAACGTCAAACTTGCCAGGCTCACCCATCTCTTTGTAAACAGCACCCAATACCCCGTTTACAAACCGGCCACTATTTTCCCCACCAAAAGTTTTGGCCAGTTCGATGGCCTCGTTTATTGCCACGCGGGCGGGCACCTCTTTTTTGTCGCCAAACAAAAGTTCATATAGACCTAGGCGCAGAACATTGCGGTCGACAATAGCAATATGGGCCAAGGGCCACTCGGGCGCCGCTTTTTCGATAATGGCGTCTAGCTTGTCTTGCTTTTCGGCCACCCCTTGGACCAGCTCATGCGCAAAAACCGGGTTGTCTAAACCCGGAGCAAAATCGGTAATAACCCGATTGACTAAATTGGCGACCTTACCAGTAGAAACAGTATTAAAATCCCACTCAAAAAGGGCCTGCATAGCAACACTTCTGGATAAATGACGATTGGCCATATGGGAAAGATCTATTATAAAAACTTATTGTAACAAAATCTTTCGGGCTTCGCCTCTTTTTGCCTACTATTTGGCGACCCCGGAAGCTTTGGCTTTGGCCTTTTTGGCTTTCTTTTCGGCTTTGGCCACTACATCTACTACTTCTTTACCGCGGTATGAACCACAAGACAAACAAGCTCGATGTCGGAGGTGGAGCTCGCCACACTTTACGCACTTAGAAAGGCGCACGGCCGTCAAGGCGTGGTGAGACCGGCGATTGCCGGTATGGGCTCGGGTATGACGCATTCGTACTGACATATGGAAAACTATATATTATTTGCCCTATTTATGCAAATCTCTAACCCTCCCAGATTGAACCAGTCGACCCAGATACGACCGTCGGTGGATAATGCTTAGACCATGCCGTTTTAGGGCCTCTAGGTGCAATTTTGTGCCATAGCCCTTGTGCTTTTCTAGGCCATAATTGGGGTATTTGAGCGCCAACTTGGCCATGAGGTAGTCTCGACTAACTTTAGCCACCACCGAGGCGAGCGCTATGACCACCTCGGTCTCATCGCCTCTTATAATAGTCTCTTGTTTAGTAAAAATACTTGGGGCCGACAATAAGCCATCAAGATATACTTTGCATTCGGTCGGTTGGACTGCGATATCAGCCAAAACTTTGGCCACACCGCTTTTGACAGCAAAACTGATGCCTTTTTTATCGATAATAGCTGGACCAATATGAGCACAAGCATATTGGAGCTTCCCCTCTTTTTGCAAAATATTTAATGCGGCCCAAATTGCTTCTCGTTTTTTGGCTGTAAGTTTTTTGGAATCTTTTACACCCGTCGCAAAAAATTTCTTTTGTAAAAAATTAAGTTTTTTTGCTTCGACCAACAAAAGCCCCACCGTCACCGGCCCCGCCAGTGGCCCGCGCCCCGCTTCGTCGATACCGATAATATATTTGGTTGCCACAGAAAAATTATATCACGCCCCCAAAATTCCAAGGCTAAGCCTTGGAATTTTGGGGGCGCAACAACTGTTTTTTGAGTTAGTCCCCATCTGCTATAATAGGCGGAATGTCTTTCATCCCTATTAGATAGCTCACGAGTTCGCATCTAACAGGGCAAGCCACCTTATCTTATGTCATTCGTTCACTTACACACCCATAGTCATTATAGTCTGCTAGACGGGCTGTCTAAAATTGATGCCTTGGTCAAAAAAGCCAAGGGTTTTGGTATGCCGGCTATCGGCCTGACCGACCACGGCACCATGTACGGGGTAATAGAATTTTATGAAAAATGTACCAAGGAGGGTCTAAATCCGGTGATTGGTGTCGAGGTTTATGTGGCCGCCCGCAGCCGCCATGACAAAGAACCCGGTATCGACTCGAAACGTTACCACCTCACCCTCTTGGCTAAAGACAATACTGGTTACAGAAACCTCATCAAACTTACCACCCTGGCCCACACCGAGGGCTATTACTACAAACCACGAGTCGACAAAGACTTACTGCGCGAATGTGCCGAAGGCCTGATCTGTTTGTCGGGCTGTCCCGGAGGCGAACTGGCCGAGGCCCTAGCGGCCAACAACCTAGACCGTGGTCGCAAAGTAATAGACGACTGGTTATCTATTTTTGGCCGAGACAACTTTTATCTCGAAGTGATGAACCATAAGGAAGTGGAAAATATTA
>JAUPVZ010000059.1 GCA_030916795.1 Patescibacteria group bacterium | reverse complement strand
TTTTAATTTCTGCTTCCCTAATTAGTGATTCAACTTGGGGTGAAAAAATATTAAAACTTTCTTTCTCGCCCTCGGCCGGCGGTTGGCGCATATCGATTATTTGGCGTTCGATATTATTATTTATCCGATATTGAAGGGGAGCGGCTGCAATAATTTCTTTGTTTTCTATACGATAAATAGTGTCTGGTCGTAAAATAGTGTCGCCAATCAGTAGCTTTAGGTGCCCGATTTTGGCAATAAATTCGGCCAGGCGACGAGGGTCGATAAAGGGTCGGCTAACTGGCTCATAATCATCACTACTGTCATTTTCGACAATAATCAGCCCCAGATTTGATTTGGGAACAGATAAAAATAAAGCCGTGGCGATATAGAGAGTAGGTTGGTCGCTCTCTAAAGCCGCTTTCCACTCGGTGATTATAGTTTGGTCCTTTATTTTACTATGCAAAACCTTGGTGTGATTTTCGATACCTTTGCCCAGATGTGGCTGCAGCTTCTCAGCCGTTAAAGCAGTGGGGACAAGCACAAAAACTGACTGACCGCGGGCCAGGGATTCTCTAATAATACTGCGGTAAAAGCCAATTCGCTCGGTGGTACTGTCTTGGAGGGCTAAATAGTCTGGACGCACCGCGGCTGAACCAATCGCGTCTTTGTGGGGGGTATTTTTAGGTAGGGGCCACTTCTTAGATGTTAGTGATTCGATTATAATTTTTGGCGTCATAAACTTTAAAGTCATCCCTAGATTTACACCAAAATATTCGCTGGCTTCTTTAGCGGATTGCAGAATGTAGGGGTTAAATATTCCCGGGTGCACAATGTCACTAATTTTCTTAAGCGAAAAATCAGATTTTTTTAAACTAGCTTTTACTGTGTTCGCTGGTTTGACTGAAATAACTAAAGAAATTATTTCCCGTCCGCGGATTGGCACCAACACTAAAGCCCCAGTTTCTATAGAAACTTTCGAAAAATAACTTAATTCATCCTTGAATATTCCGTTATCGAGTGGTGTGACGGTGACAATAAACATATTATTTTAGGATAGTATACTGCAAAGCTCGAACTTATCCACCAACAAGGCATTTTGTGGCTTATTTTGGGTTTAAATTAGCTTTCAAATCAAATATAATTAACTATGAACCAAAGTGTCTGAATTTATGGATTTTTCATTTTCATCATACGCTGAAGGGCTACATAGTAAAGGTGACAATTCGTCGCTTGTTCAAAACGAACGAGTGCCAGTTTTGCCACCTCGCAGTTTGTCTGAGCTGGGTCGGTATAAAATTTCCCACCAGGCAAAACCAAAATTATTGGTACCAGTGGCAGGACTATTGGTGGCCTTGTTGGTACTCAGTATGGAAGAGAAAATAGTCGATATCTCGATCGGGCAAAACTGGCAAGCTCCGATCGAAAGAATAGAAAATTCTTTTGCTAAAAAGGTAACGGCAATTGGTAACGATTTAAATTTTGAACAGCTGGTGGTGCAGACAGCCAATGTCAGTGGGCAAGCGGGTAAAGTGGTAGAAGAAAATCTGTCCAAATCACAACAAGGTTTAGAAAATATTAGTACCACTGTTTATCATAATTGGCAGAATTTTAACCCAGGAGAAAAATTGGCGGTAATGAAGGTGACAGTCGAAACTCAAGTAGATAGTTATATAGCTCAAACTAAAATAATTGCCAACGAAATAGCTTTTTTCCTAGATGCTGCTGAAGTCCAAACTGCAGCGGTTGGGATTAATTCATTACTAGATCGTAATGATGTTAATTTTGTTACGCAAACTGTTGTGATGCTTGAAGAGACACGACTATCAGTCCAAAATTTCCATTCACGCTTTAATGAAAAAGTTGGCGCTTCTAGTGTGGTGCTGGCTTCGGTAATCGCTAGCACAGGTGAACTAATTATTTGGGGTGATAGGGCGATGACGATGGCTTATGACAAATCAGATATAATCGGCCAAGGCGTGGTGGGTGATTTTAAACTTACTTCTAATGTAATAGACAGCTATACCAACAACGTAGCCCAGCTAATAAATACGGCCGACAAAAATCTAATGGCGTCAGCCGAATTTAGTGCCAAAGGTCTACAAGCTGCTGCTATCTCTACCCGTGAAGCCCTCAGAGCGGTGTGGTATGGGGTGCCAATGGCGATTATTAGACAAATGGTAGAAATAAAAAACAGTGTAGTGGAAGCAATAGTTCAACTGCTAGACAATTGGCGTCGGTTCTTGTTTGGCGAAGAGGCTGGTACGGGTTCAGTGGCACCGGTAGGTGACCTGCGAGAGCAAATAAGACAAGACTTGATAAACGAATTACAAGGCCAGATGGATGGAGTGTTTGATGAGTTAAGGGCAGGGAGGCCGGCAGTGGTTCGTCAGCCGAGTGTGGGTGAGAATGGGGTGGTCGTTGTGCCCGCCGGGTCAAGTAGTGCTAATGTAAAAAACCAGCTTCAAAATATGTTTTCTGACCCAGTGACAGTTCGTTTTGATGTTGATGGCCAGTCGGGGATTATTACACCACAATTTAAAGACCGAACGGGAGACAATTATGTCTTTCTTCTAACGCCGGTCAAAAAATAAAATGTCAAAAAAAGTTTTAGGTTTAATATTGTTAGCAATATGGGGCTTTAGCTTTTCTGTTGTAGAGGCACAAAGTGGAGCATTTTTTGGCGTGTCGCCGACCAAACTAGAAGCCAATCTAAAATCAGGAGAAGTTAGTAGTCAAACAATTACAGTTTTAAACAAACTAGGTGGGCCGGCCAGATTTACTCTCTCGTTGGAAAGTTTTTATCCAGGCAAGGGTGGGCAGGGTATCGAAATAAAATCAGCCCAAGATGACATTATTAAAAAATATATTTCGTTTGATAATAACTCATTTGTTTTGGCCGATGGAGAATCGATTATTGTGCCCGTCAGTATAAGATTGGCCCCAACCGAGATTGCCCCCAGTGCCTTTGGGGTTATTTCGATCGAAGGCAAACCATTAAATGCTGCTCAGGGAGCAGCGCGGGTTAGTTCTAGGTTGGGCGTGTTAGTTTTTATAAACGCTAGTGCAAAAGCACAACCTAAGTGAGAACTTTTGGGCTTTGGTTTGGCGGGTGGGCGAGTAAATTTTGATATCGCTGAAAAAAGAAGTTTTTTTATCTCTTATAAGAATACCGGTAATGTTT
>JAUPVZ010000058.1 GCA_030916795.1 Patescibacteria group bacterium | reverse complement strand
GAGCGACTTTTGGTGGAAGTGTCTACAGAAGGTGTTCAGCCAATTGGCGCCGATACTTTGGCCTATATGAATCGGCTGTCGAGTCTTTTGTACGCTTTAGCTAGACTTACCAACCATATGTCTGGTATAACAGAGGAGCCACCGAAGTACGAATAGGGATTTTTGAGGTAAAATTAAATTGTATGGCGACCATGGTGTAACGGTTAACACTGAGGTTTGTGGAACCTTCGATTCGGGTTCGATTCCCGATGGTCGCCCACGAAAAAACCCGCGTAAGCGGGTTTTTGCGTGGGCGACCAAGCACGTGAACTGCTTCACGTGCGTTCGGGAATCGAAAAGGCTGAGCTTGCCGCAACGAGCCGAGCACCAACTGATTCATTGGTGCTCGGCGAAGTGAGACGCGAAGCCTGTACCGTTCCTGTAAGGAAAGATTCCCAATGACTTTCTTTATCTAATCTGCTAAAGTTTTGAGATGGAAAACTTGGAGAAGGAACGACCAGATATTACTCTTGAAAAAGCCACTATTGATGACGCGGAAGCTTATATTGCTTTGGAAAAAAGCCTAGGCGAGACCAAAACCTACGCCACAATTACGGAGAAGGACGAGGCGATTGAGGAAATAAATAAAAATAATATATTTTTTATTAAAAATGAAGGCGAGGTCGTGGGTCATATTGCTTATGAAATGAAAGAGTCGGGCCACGCTTATATTTCTAGTTTAGTTATAACTCCCAAATACCAGGGTCGAGGTTTGGCTAAGCAAGCTCTGCGTCAGGTCTTGGAAAAATTAAAAGATATCGAAAAAATCGATCTTATTACCCACCCAGAAAATATCAAAGCCCTCGCTATTTATAAATCTTTTGGTTTTCAAATGGGCGATAGGATAGAGAATTATTTTGGGGACGGTGAACCGAGAATTAAGCTGGCTCTAATTAAAAAATAAATATGAAATTAATTACCGAAATTAGAGAAAGGGATATTGATCCGAGTCGGGAACAATTACCCGATGAAGCTCATGTTAACTATCGTGAAGTGGCAAAAGTGGTCCTTTTTGATAATGATAATAATGTCGCCCTTATTCATTATCCGCCGAAAGAGGAATACCCATCTGACGATTATTATATCCCGGGTGGTGGGGTGGAGGAGGGAGAAACCGTACTAGAAGCATTACATCGGGAATCGATGGAGGAGATAGGTTGTAAAATAAAAGATATAAAAGAGGTTGGATATGTTGTTGTTTATATGAGGGAAGGTCTATTAAAACAGAAAGTTTATATATTTACAGCCAAGGTTGATGGTAATAAAGGATTGCCTCAGCTGACAGAGTCCGAGGCTAAAAATGGTATGGGTCTGGTTTGGAGGCCTATAAATGAAGCACTTAATTTAGTTTTAAACAGCGAGACAAAAAATTTTGCTCGAGCTTTTGCCCTCGTCACACTCGACGCGGTAATAGTGTGATAAAATATGTATATGTTTATCCGTCGTAATATATCACTACTTATTGTCATCAGTTTAGTGGGCCTATCAATTTTTTGTGCCTTATCTATGGTTTCTGTTGATGGCCATAATCATGACGGACATTTATATACTACCGAGCACCAAGAAATGATTTCTAGTTTAGGGCTGGCTGTTTTTTATATTACAGTCATTGTTTTGGCAATATTTTTCTTATTTGGCTTAAAAACCGATTTTGTTCCAAATCTAGTTTTCTTGTATGTAAAAAAGGATAGTTTTAATCATCAAAAATATCGTTTTAGAAATCGCTTGAGACTTTTTACGCTATCGCCACCGAAAGATTGGTTCTAGTTTTTATTAATCAATCTTTAACTTAAAAAACTTATGATGATGACACACTACATGGAGCTTTTGGCTTCTAATCAACCATGGAACCTAATTCTTTTTATGGCGATACCTGTGATATTGGCGGAAACAATCGCCGTCACTGAATTATATCTTTTATTTTCTCGTCGCCTAAATGGCAAGGTGGCTAGTCTAAACAGATGGGCCAGTGTTTTGGTGGGAATTTATTTTTTGGGAATCTTTGTCTATTTGTTTAAAACAGCTGTTATACCTCTAACTATTTCTGGCGGTTGGCGGGGGTTGGCCGATGTGGTGGCGGTTGGTTTTTATCTTGCAGGAGTGGTACCTCTAGGGGGTATGGCTTTGCTTGGTTTAAACATAATTGGCAGAGAAAAAACAGCTGAAGATAAACTTAAACTGCATGCTATATGGGTGGCGGTGTTTCTGATTGTGGCTCATATCGCTATGATCTTTGGGATGTTGAACCCAGAGATTTTGGGGTATGTAGCGCCGGTGGTTGATCATATGGGGATGTAAGAAAAAAGAGCAAAAATCCCCCGAGCGCCGCAGGCGCTCGGGGGATTTGCTATAATATCAATGTTACTAATCTATCTAATTAAATAAAAATATGAAAAAAGGTTACAAAGAAAATATTGAGAATCTAACGATTGCCAACAGTGATTTCCGCCATGTGGTTTATACGGGGGAACATATGCAACTGGTTTTAATGTCGCTTAAGCCGGGCGAAGATATCGGGATGGAAATTCATACTGATAACGACCAGTTTTTCCGTTTTGATGCTGGCGAGGGTAAGGTGGTAATAAATGGTAATGAGTATGAAGTGGCCGATGGTGACGCGGTCATAGTGCCAGCGGGGGCCGAACACAATGTAATCAATACTTCAACTACGGAAGATTTAAAACTCTACACTATTTACGCGCCGTCGCATCATCAAGACGGTGTGGTGCGGGCGACCAAGGCAGAAGCCGAGGCCGACAGCCCCGACTTTGATGGCAAGACAACGGAATAATTTAAGACTCAATCGAATTATTAGTTTCTTGTTCGGACTCTAGATGTTCATGTGGTAAGACGAAGTTGAGACTAATCATAATTGCTAGACCGGCCACGAGGGCAGCTAAGTGGTGCAGACTATTGTGTTGAGAACGAATATTTCGCCACATATGGGGAGCTAAGTCACGAATGATGACATAAATAAAACCGCCAGCCGATAAGGCAACCAGAGGAGGTATTAGTTGTTCAGCTTGAGTTAAAAATAAGCCCAAAATTATTCCAATTAAAATAGTGCCCGCGGTAATAAAGTTTATCAGTAAAGCTTTTTTAGTTTCAAACCCCGCTTCTTTCATCACAAAAAATTCGGAAACTTCTTGGACCACTTCGTGCAAAAATATTCCCAATGTTGCCGATAGGCCAAATATGGGACTGGTGATAAATGCTGGTACCAGCAAAATGCCGTCACCAATATTGTGAATAGCATCACCAAAAATCATTCGTCTGGCATCTATTTTGTTATGCTGGTGGTCATGGTCTATTTCGTGGTGGTGGTGGGCATTAGGGATCAGGTGGCTAGCTAGTTCTAAAATAGCAAAGCTTGAGACGATATAAAATATTAATTCTGTTGTGTTTAGACCCAAATGGACGGTCTCTTCGACTAGGGAATAGGCAATAACCGCAAAAATACCCATCGAAAAAGTGGCGAGGTAAACCAAGTATTTTTGTAGTTTTGGTCCCAACCCAAACCAGACAAAAAAGACACCCGCGAGTGATGCGGTCATAATTAATAGTCCTGCCCCCAGTATTTGGCCTAGCAACATAATGTCGAGTATAAACCAAGACGGGGTGAAAGAGAATACTGGGCAAATCTGTTATTTATTCACCACTTGCGTTATGATTATGTTTTATGACTAAACTAAAAGATTTGCAGAGGGGGGAACTGGGTGTCGTGGGGGCTGGAATATTTTCTATTTTGGTTTTTTCAGTTTATTTTTTATATATTGGTAACAAAGAATTTATTTGGTATATCGGGGTGATGATTGGTTTTTTGGTTTTGCTTTTTGCCACTTTACCTTATACCAAACTTAGTCTTACTAGCCTGTGGGGGCTTTGTCTTTGGGGACTTTTGCATATGGCAGGCGGCAGTGTGCAGGTGGGTGACTCGGTTTTGTATGCCTGGAAAATATTACCATTACTCGATCGTGGTGGTGAATTTTATATTTTAAAATTTGACCAAGTAGTGCATGCTTTTGGTTTTGCCGTAGCGACTTTGGTGATGTTTGAAATAATCGGGCCACGATGGAGAGGGAGTCGGGGGCTTTTATCGTTCGTGGCTTTCTTGGCGGGTATGGGTTTGGGGGCACTTAATGAGATTGTTGAATTTGCGGCGGTATTGGTTTTTCCCGCCACTGGCGTGGGTGGGTACTACAACACTGGTCTCGACCTAGTATTTAATATGCTGGGCGCAGGTTTAATAGCAGTAAGTCTATATCTTTATGGAAAGAAGTGAATTTGAAATAAAGGCGGCAGAAATAAAATGGGCGATAGACAAATCGACGAATATTTTATTGCACTTGCACCCCAGTCCCGACCCCGACTCGGCCGGGTCGGTTTTGGCTTTGGCTGAATATTGTGAGTCTCTAGGTAAAAAAGTCACGGTGATTGGCGGGGATTCTGAATTGTCCGACACCATGTCGGCTTTGTCGGGCTTTGGGAAAATTTTACCAAAGTCATATGCCGAAATAGACCCAAATCAATTTGACCTATTTTTAATTTTGGATTCTGGGTCGGTGGGGATGATTTCCAAAAAAGGGGAAGTGATATTTCCAGCAGGAATGATGACAGTCGTGATAGACCACCATGCAACCAATATAGGTTATGGGCAAATAAATTTAATTGATACGGAGGCGCCGGCGACAGCCCAAATTGTTTATGAATTATTGATGCAGTGGGAAGCGCCAATTTCCAACAATATGGCGGTTAATTTGTTTGTTGGTTTGCACACTGATACAGGGGGCTTTAGATATTTAAAAGGTGATGGGGTGCGAACTCTAGAAGTGGGGGCCAAGTTGCTTTCCCTTAGTAAAGATGCACCAAAGATGGTTTTGGATGTGGATAGGACTATGGCCAAAGGAACTTTGCGGTACAAAGCGCTGGCGCTGTCTAAGGTGGAAGAGATTGTTGGTGGTCGGGGGGCGCTCGTGGCTGTTTCTTATGATGATTTAGAAAAAAATAATATTTCTTTCAAAGAGACAGAGGGAGCATCACTCTCGTCGGAACTGTTGATGGTTAGAGATTGGGAATTTGCGGTAACAATCGTGGAAAAGGAGAAAGGGCATGTGCGAGTTTCTTTGCGAGCCAAAGATGCAAAAGTTTTAGATGTGTCTAAAGTGGCCGAGATTTTGGGTGGCGGTGGGCATCCAGCGGCCGCGGGAGCGCTTTTTGTGGGGACAATTGAAGAGGTAAAAAGTAGAGTGATAGAAAAAATATCCGAATTGATTGGTGGACAAAAGTAAATTTTTTTGGTTAAGTTTAGTTAGGTTTGAACAAAAAGGAGGTCACAATGTCTACCTCGACGCTAACGGCAGAAGAAGTGGAAAATATTCTCCACGTAGCTTGTGAATGTCGCCGACACTGTGGCCACATTCTCGATATGTCCCAAGTTCCGGTCGAGGACCGTGGTAAATGGTCCGACGGGCATAGGGCGGCCCTGCACGAGGAATGTGCCCGGCGCGAGAATTATTTCTCGGGCTGTGAGCAGCGCGGGGATGTCGTCCTTGGGATTTGGGTCTGAAATTTTTTGATAATATGGCCCCGCGAAGTCGCAGACTTCGCGGGGCCTCGCTTTTCTATTTTAAATTATCGAATTTTTTACCGCTTCGGCCACGGCTGGGGCGACATTTTTATCAAAAGGGGAGGGGATTATTTCTTCTGGAGTAGGATTGGCTACACAGCCAGCAATTGCCTCGGCGGCGGCGATTTTCATTTCGTTGGTTATTTTTTTGGCACCACTATCAAATAGGCCGCGGAAAAAACCAGGGAAAGCCAAAACATTGTTCACTTGATTGGGAAAATCACTGCGTCCGGTGGCTAC
The DNA here is from genome assembly GCA_030916795.1 of Patescibacteria group bacterium. Classification (GTDB taxonomy): domain Bacteria; phylum Patescibacteriota; class Minisyncoccia; order Phycocordibacterales; family XYD1-FULL-46-19; genus XYD1-FULL-44-32. Next base: position 17,688 of record JAUPVZ010000058.1, on the reverse strand, counting down.
CACATAGGCTCCAGCTCTCCTTGCCAGGTCGGGCATTATTTCGGGGGTGGGGTTGGCCATAGCAAAAACTATAGATTTTTCGTTCATTGATTTGACCATTTCGGTTGTTACGGTATTTGGTCCAGAAACACCAATTAGGACATCGGCATCTTTAATAACATCAGCAAGTCTTGTGATTGGACAGCTTGGATTACAAAAAGCCGAAGCGCCGGAAAATTCTTTAATAAAATTTGCTTTTGCTTGATTTAAATCGGTGCGATGTTTACAGATTAATCCTTGGGAGTCGACCAAGGCAAAATTTTTCATTCCGGCGCTGAGTAAAAGTTTGGTGATAGCCATACCAGCAGCGCCGGCACCAGCCACTACAACTTTTATGGCACCTAGTTCTTTTTCGGTAACTTTTAAAGCATTGATTAGTCCAGCTAGTACCACAATCGCTGTACCATGTTGGTCGTCGTGAAAAACCGGTATTGGTAAGATTTGTTTCAAGCGTTCTTCAATTTCAAAACAGCGGGGGGCCGAAATGTCTTCGAGGTTGATACCACCAAAAGAGGGGGCAATAGCCACGATGGCTTTAATGATTTCTTCAGTGTCTTGGGTAGAGAGGCAGATGGGCACCGCATCGACACCACCAAATTCTTTAAATAAAATTGCTTTACCCTCCATTACGGGCATGGCGGCCTCGGGGCCAATATTGCCCAGGCCCAGTACCGCCGAACCGTCGGTTATGACGGCGACGGTGTTGCCGACATTGGTGTAGGTGTTTAACTTGGTTTTGTCCTCGGCAATAGTGGTACAAACAGTGGCCACGCCGGGGGTATAAGCCAAACTCAAATCCTCGCGGGTTTGAAGAGGAACCTTTGATTTAGTCTCAATCTTGCCGCGGTGTTTTTGGTGCAATTCAAGTGATGGTTCGCCGATATTCATATTGGTTTATTGTATCTTATACATCTTATTTCTACTAAATATTTCTATTTGGGTTAATATTGACTTTTGCCCACGAAATCTGGTAGTATTTAGGGGTGCCCCGCGGGGCTTTTTTAATACAACAAAACTATGTCATTTATCGATTATCTCAAGTCTACTAAAGGTGAACTAAAGCATGTGAACTGGCCAACCAGAAACCAAGCGATTGTTTATACTGTGATTGTTATCGGGTTGTCTATTGCTACTGGTGTTTATCTGGGAGTTTTGGATTTTGCTTTTACTAGCATCATTAGAGACCTAATTATCTAAATATGGCCAAACAAGAACTAGACCAGGGGCGTAATTGGTACGCTATTCACACCTATGCTGGGTACGAAAATGCGGTAGCCCGAAATCTAAAACAACGCATCGAATCCTTGGGGATGGAAGACAAGATTTTTAATGTGTTGGTTCCCACTGAGAAAAAAGTCAAAATCAAAGCTGGCAAAAGGGTAACGGAGGATGAAAAAATTTATCCAGGTTATGTTTTGGTAGATATGGTGGTAACCGACGACTCTTGGTATGTGGTGCGCAACACTCCACGAGTAACTGGTTTTATCGGCTCGGGAGTAATACCAGTACCTCTAGAAAAATCAGAAGTTGATGAATTGTTCCGCCGAATGGGTGATGATTCGACCAAACATACAATAGACTTGAGTGTAGATGAGGCGGTGACTATTGTTGACGGGCCGTTTAAAGAATTTGAGGGTAAGGTTAGCGAGATTGATACCGAAAGAGGCAAAGTCAAAGTTTTAGTATCAATGTTTGGTCGCGAGACTCCAGTGGAGTTGGATTTCTTGCAGGTCAAAAAGATTTAAGGAGCGAAGCGACTATAAGTCTTTGACCCCGCCCTCTCGATGTACTACGTTTACGTTATATATCGCAAAGAAGACAAAAAGTTTTATATTGGATACACCAATGACTTGAGGCGGCGGTTTGGGCAACACAGCTCTCGACAAGTTTGCAAATTAATGTATTATGAGGCCTACCTTGAAGAAGGTTTAGCTCGCCGCCGGGAATTGCAACTTAAGCAATATGGCGGTTCGTGGCGAAGTTTAAAAACTAGAATTGGTATAACAAAAAAGAGGGCGGGGTGATGATTTTCTAAAACTCACTCCGTTCATTAAGAAAATCTATCACTATGGCAGACAAGAAAGTAATCAAAAAGGTTAAATTACAAATTCCCGCTGGGGCCGCTAACCCAGCGCCTCCTGTTGGACCAGCTCTCGGTCAGGCGGGTGTTAATATTGGTGAGTTTGTTAACCAATTTAACAGTCGAACTCAGGAGATGAGAGGGGATATTATTCCGGTGGAAATTTCGGTCTACGAAGATCGTAGTTTTGATTTTATTCTTAAAACTCCACCAGCTTCACGTCTTATCTTAAAGGCGATAGGCACCGACAAAGGTTCGGGAAAAAACATTGTTAAAAAAGCGGGCACTATCACCAAAGCCCAAGTCAAAGAAATTGCCGAGCGCAAAATGGTAGACCTAAATGCTAATGACCTACAGGCGGCGATCAAGACTATCGAGGGAACAGCACGAAGTATGGGCGTGGAAGTGAAGTAGATAAACTTTTAAACAAAAAGAAATACCCCAGCGCACGTAGTGTAGTGCGCTGGGGTATTTTAGTTCTAGACCTTGCGGTGGGCAGTCTTGACCCACGGGAGGCCGTCAACGTCTTCGGTTTCGTAATCTCCGAAGATGTTGGGGTATCGCCCCCTGATAATCTCAAAGACCTGTCCAAAGACGAGACGGATCTCTTCTTCTGCCACCGGTTCCGTGCGCATTTCGATGACGTGTCGGATTGCCCGGAAATTGCACGACCAGCCAATATTGGTGGCCAGGCCAATGGGGGCGACACGTCGGAAGGCTGAGGTCAGCTTCTTCTTTACGGCGAAGTCTTTCATGTCTCGAATGCCGTAAATATCCGCCAGCTCACGCTGGACATCCTCGAGTTGTTCCATCGTCTTGCAAAATAAAGCCATCCCGACTTCGTTTTCTTGGATGCAGGTGGGTATCGAGGCCGACAGGCTTTCGAGCCGGACATAACGCAAGGATTCTTGCGAAATCCCGACTCCTTGGCGGTGGCGCACGAGTTCGTGAGTGAAGACCCTCGACACATCAGCGAAGATGAAATTCAGGTACCCATGTTCCAGGACACTGCCGTGTCCGACCGAGATCACGTTCTGCAGGTAAGGCCTGTTGCCCTCCCTTACCTTTGTTACGTTCGGGTTGAGCCCAGGTTCGAACGATTTGTAACAGAGGCGCCCCATAACCTCGCAGAGTTTCTCGGCGTCGCTAGGGGCGTCTGTTTTCCAGTCGGGGACCCCAATGTGGTCTAGGTAACCCTGCAGGCCCTGTTCCACGATTTTTGTCTCTCCGACCAAGAAGACACTTGGCCTTATTACTTTCATAACGTCCTCCTTTTCGTTTCCGTTGGGGTAAGCAATTCCAAAAGTATTTCTCGCATAAATAACCAAATCGTGCAAATATATTTATTGACTATTAGTTTAATTTTTAAAATATGCGTTTAGCTGTTCTTGGACCACAAAACACCGGTAAGTCTACTTTTATTGCTGATTTTATAAAAAACTTTCCCAATTATATTACCCCAAGCGAAACTTATCGGGATATTATCCAAAAAAATAATCTGCATATAAATCAAAAAGGTAGTGAAGAAGCGCAAAGGGTTATTAGAGACTTTTTGTTTAAACAAATAACAGAAAACAAGGAACAGAATATACTTTTTGACCGGTGTGTGATAGATAATTATGTATATTCTTTGTCGCTTTATGATGAGGGGAAGGCTAGTTTAGAATTTTTGAATGAGACTTTTAATATGAGTATTAAACATCTAGAATGTCTGGATGGTCTAATCTTTATTCCAACAACCGTGGCGGTGCCCCTCGTGGACGATAATTTACGAGATATAGATGTAAAGTTTATAGACAAGATAAATCGTCTGTTTATAAAGACTTTGTTTTTGATTTCTCGACAGAAGCCGATCGAAATTTTTGTGATGACCGGCAGTCGCGAAGAGCGAATCAAGCTAAGTGAAGAAATTTTTAATTATATGGAAAGTAGATTGAGATTATGAAAGACAAACAGATTGAACAATTGATCAATGCCGAAAAAGCTCGCCAGAAAAAGGTGGTCAACCTTATTGCCTCGGAAAATTTTGTGTCGAAAGATGTTTTGGCGGCGCTTGGCTCGGAATTGGTCAACAAATATGCCGAGGGCTACCCGGCCGCTCGCTATTATGGGGGCAATGAAGTGATTGATAAAATAGAAAATCTTTGTAAGGAGCGGGCACTCAAGGCTTTTAAATTGTCTAAAAATAAGTGGGCGGTAAATGTCCAGCCGTTGTCGGGGTCGCCAGCCAATTTGGCAGTGTATCTGGCACTGGTGCCAGTTGGGGGCAAGATTATGGGGATGAATCTGACAGATGGTGGCCACTTGACCCATGGGCACAAAGTTTCGATTACCGGCAAGGTGTGGCAACAGGTGGCTTATGGTGTGGATGAAAAAACCGAAGTGTTGGATTATAAAAAAATTAAAGAGATGGCCGATAGGGAAAAGCCAAAAGTAATAGTGGCGGGTTTTACCGCTTATCCGCGCCAGATTGATTGGAAAAAGTTTCGCGCGATTGCCGATAGTTGCGGGGCCTATCTGGTGGTGGATATGTCCCACCTAGCGGGCTTGGTGGCTGGTGGGGCCTATCCCAGCCCCTTTGCCTATGCCGATGTGGTGACCACCACTACGCACAAAACTTTGCGGGGGCCACGAGCGGCGCTGATATTTTCTAAAAAAGAATTAGCAGAAAAAATAGACAAAGCGGTGTTTCCAGGGGTCCAAGGTGGGCCACACTTAAACCAGGTAGCGGCGGTAGCGGTGGCTTTAGGGGAAGCGGTGACACCGGCGTTTAAAACCTATGCAAAACAGGTGGTCAAAAATGCCAAAGCTTTGGCGGGGGAATTGAAAAAGCTTGGTTGGCGGCTAGTGGCTGGCGGGACTGACTCACATTTGATTTTAGTAGATACCTGGATGGATGGTAGGGGGATAGGGGGCAAGGAAGCTAGTGACCGTCTAGAAAAAGCGGGCATAATTGTAAACAAAAATACTATTCCGGGAGAAAAGAGAACGCCTGTTGACCCATCGGGCATTCGTTTGGGTACCGCTGCCGAAACGACGCGGGGAAAAAAGGAGGCCGATATGATAAAATTAGCGCGAAGGATAGATTTAATTTTAAGAAAATAATCATTAAACATGTTCAAGCGCGATCTCGATTTTTTATATGAAGTAGGTTCGATGCGTCATTTGCAACGAGGGTGGAAGCAACATGCTGGCTTAAATGTCGCAAATGTTTTGGAACATACGATGAGAGTGATGCTTTTGGCGTTAATGATTGCCCGAAAAGAAGGAGTTAAAGACGAAGAAAAAATAATTAAGATGGCTTTGATACATGATTTGGCTGAAACCAGATGTAGCGATTTGTCTTATGTACAAAAAGTATATGTTAAGGCGGATGAACAAAAGGCGGCAACAGATTTGTTTAATGACACCACTCTTTCTGATTTGGAAAAAGTCTATTTGCATGAATATGAAAAACGCGAATGCATCGAGGCAAAAATTGTAAAAGATGCCGATAACCTAGAGTTTGATATTGAGTTGAAGGAATTAGAACAAATGGGGTCACTTTTGCCTGAAAAATGGTATAGTAGTAGAAAATTTGTTCGAGATGAAAAGCTATATACAGAAACCGCTCGTCAAATTTGGGATGAGATTCAAAATTCTAATCCCGATGCCTGGCATTTGGAGACTAATAAGTGGAGATTGATACCAGAGGCGGGTAAATAAATTTATGATTATTAAAATCGAAACAGGAATTTATAAACATTATAAAGGTGGAGAGTACCAAGTTTTGGGAGTGGTCAGCCATTCGGAGACTTTAGAGCCGATGGTGTTATATAAACATTTGTCTGGACCACCTGAGCTTTGGGTGCGTCCAGCTAGTATGTTTACGGAAGATGTAAATAAATCAGAATACAAATATAAAGGTCCACGGTTTGTCCTTGTTAATAAAAAGCCGGGTTTAAATATTTAAAATAAGGGTTTTCTGCTCGACAAATAACCCTATACAATAGGGGTTTTTGTGATATATTTGACCTAATGATACGTTCTAATATTGAAAAAGCGTTGATCGAGGAACTCAAGGTTTTGGGGGTCCGGGGACCCAAGGTGGACCTAGAGCACCCGACCGACCAAGCTCTCGGTGACTATGCCACCAATGTGGCCTTGGTTTATGCCAAGAAAATTGGCGCCAATCCGATTGAGCTGGCGGGCAAGATTGTGCAGGGTCTAAAAACCCGTCACTTTCCTGAGGTGGAGAAAATTACGGTGGCGGGTTTTGGTTTTATTAATTTTTACCTCAAGCCAGACTTTTTTGAAAAAGAAATTAAAGAAATTTTGGCCAATGAAAAATTTGGGCAAAACAACCGCCTTAAAAAACAAAAAACAATTATCGAATATACTGACCCTAATCCATTTAAGGTTTTCCATATTGGCCACCTAATGTCCAATACTATTGGTGAAGCTTTCTCGCGACTTTTTGGTTGGAATGGGGCGGAAATAAAACGGGCCTGTTACCAAGGTGATGTGGGGATGCATGTAGCCAAAGCAGTATATGGTATCGAGAAAAAATCGGGCCAATTTTGGAAAGAAAAATTTTTTGGTAATACCAATAGTCGGGTAAAATTTTTGGGGGCTTGCTATGCCTTGGGGGCAACGTTGTTCGAGAGCGATAAAGAGGCGCAAAAAGAGATTGTTGAATTGAACAAAAAGATTTACGAAAAAAGTGGTAGCAAAATAAATATTATTTACAATACTGGACGCAAGTGGAGTCTTGATTATTTTGAAACTATTTACAAAAGACTGGGGACAGATTTTGATTTCTTCTTTTTTGAAAGCGAGATGGCGGAAGCGGGCAAACAGATAGTGACCGATTTTCTAAAGCAACAAATCTTTGCCGAGAGCGATGGTGCGGTGGTCTTTAAGGGAGAGTCGCACGGTTTACACACTCGAGTTTTTCTTAATTCGCAAGGTTTGCCTACCTACGAGGCCAAAGAGCTGGGGCTCGCCAAGGCGAAGTATGAAAAATATAATTTTGACCGCTCGGTCGTGATCACTGCCAATGAACAAACGGAATATTTTAAAGTGGTGATGAAAGCGATGGAATTTGTATTTCCTGATTTGGCACCAAAGATAAAACATATTCCGCACGGTTTCTTGATGTTGCCAACCGGCAAGATGTCATCGCGGACGGGTGATGTGGTAGCTGCCGATGATTTGATAAGCGAAGTTGAGGCGAGAGTGGGTGACAAGTTGGCCGATCGTCATTTGTCAAAAAAACAAAAGAAAGCTATCGCCGAAATGGTGGCAGTAGCGGCAATCAAATTTGCCATTTTACGACAGGCACCAGGAAAAGATGTGATTTTTGATACCGAAAAGTCGGTCTCATTTGAGGGTGACTCTGGGCCATATCTCCAGTACACTGCTGTGCGAGCCAAATCTGTCCTTAAAAAGGGGCAAGCAGAGGGGTTGGTATCTACCACTAGACGTCCTGTAGGTGATCTAAATATATTAGAAAGACTGTTGTACCAGTTTCCCGAGGTGGTAGAACGTGCCGGTCAAGATTTGGCACCACATTATATGGTGACCTACTTGTTGGAAGTGGCAGCGGCTTTCAATAGCTTTTATGGATCAAACAAAATTATTGATGCCGAAAATGCCGAGATGTCCGGCTGGCGTTTGGCTCTAGCCGAGGCGACACACAGAGTATTGGCCAATGGTTTGGATATTTTGGGGATGCAGGTGCCGGAGGAAATGTGATTTGCTTACCTCACTTCCTTTTCCAAACACAGAAAAATCTCCAGCGCTGATTTTTCTTCTGCTCCAGCGGGGCCGTTTGGCCTCGTGCCTCTCGGCACAAAATTCTCCAAAGGCCAAAACCCTGCCGGCCTACACCTCCGCAAGGTTTGGAAAAGGAAAGAGGTTCGCGGGGATGGAAAATAAAAAAATAGTTAATTTAAAATTGTAAACCGCCCTATTTTAAGGTAGATTATTTAAATATGCCAGAGGAAAAAGACCAACCAATCAAATCTGAAACTGCCAAACAAGAAGAGGAAATATTGAAGTTTTGGCAGGAAAATAATATTTTCAAAAAATCGGAGGAAAAAGACTCTCCAGCGGGGGAATATGTTTTTTATGAAGGTCCTCCGACCGCCAATGGCCGGCCGGGTATCCACCACTTAGAGGCTCGCGCTTTTAAAGATGCTATTCCGCGTTATAAAACAATGCGCGGTTTTCGGGTGGCCCGACGTGGTGGCTGGGATACTCACGGTTTGCCGGTGGAACTAGAGGTAGAGAAAAAACTGGGTTTAAAATCTAAAAAAGAAATAGAAAGTTACGGCATTGGTAAATTTAATGAAGAGTGTAAAAAAAGTGTTTGGTCTTATGTAGACGAATGGCGCAATTTTACCGAGCGAATAGGGTATTGGGTAGATTTAGACAATCCGTATATTACTTATAAACCCGAATATATGGAGTCGTTGTGGCATGTATTGGCAACGGCCAACAAGCAGGGACTTTTGTACCAAGATTATCGTGTGGTGCCATGGTGTACCCGATGCGGTACCGCTTTATCTAGCCACGAATTGGCTCAAGGGTATGCGGAAGTGAAAGATTTGTCGGTATATGTAAAGTTTGAACTGGAGGATGAGCCAAACACTTTTGTGCTGGCTTGGACAACCACACCTTGGACCTTGCCGGGCAATGTGGCCTTGGCGGTGGGCGAGAATATTGAATATGTAAAAATTAAAACAGAAAGTGGTTTGTTAATTTTGGCCAAAAAATTGGCTGAACAAGTTGCAGGCGAAGTGGTTGAGGAATTTAGGGGCAAAGATTTGATTGGTAAAAAATACAAACCATTGTGGAACTTCTTGGCCGACAAGATGTCGGCGGAGGAAAAAGAAAAATCGTTCAAAATATATCCGGCCGACTTTGTGACCACTGAAGATGGTACAGGAGTGGTACATACAGCGGTGATGTACGGCCAAGATGACTTTGAGTTGGGAACAAAATTTGGTTTGCCTAAATATCATATTGTAAATGAAGACGGCACTTTTAAACCGGAAGCGGGTTTTTTGGCCGGTAAATATGTTAAAGACGAAGCGACGGATGTGGAAATAATTAAAGAATTGGCGGGACGCAATTTGTTGTTTAAAAAGGAAAAATATGCGCACACTTACCCTCATTGCTGGCGGTGCAAAACTCCGCTGATCTATTTTGCGCGGGATTCGTGGTATATCCAGATGTCCGCTCTAAAGGATAAATTGGTTAAGGAAAACGAGGATATAAATTGGGAGCCGGCCCATATTAAAGAGGGGCGCTTTGGTGAATGGTTGTCGGGTATAAAAGATTGGGCGATTTCACGCGAGCGCTATTGGGGCACACCGCTACCGGTGTGGCGCAGTGCCGATAAAAAAGAAATGTTGGTGATTGGGTCTATTGAAGAACTCAAAAGCCATTTGGCACCAGGGAGTAACCTGCCGACAAATAGTGAAGGGGAGATAGATTTGCACCGGCCATATATTGATGAAATAAAATTGATTTCTGACAATGGTACCGAGCTGTCGCGGGTGCCAGAGGTGATGGATGTATGGTTTGACTCGGGGGCTATGCCTTTTGCGCAGGACCATTACCCATTTGAAAACAAAGAAAAAATAGAAAATGGTGGGTATCCAGCCGACTTTATTTCCGAAGCTATCGACCAAACGCGAGGCTGGTTTTATACCCTCCATGCGGTGGGGGCACTGATGGGTAAAGGCAAGGCCTATAAAAATGTTATTTGTCTTGGGCTAATCCTTGATGCTGAGGGTAAAAAAATGTCTAAATCACTGGGTAATGGGGTAAACCCGTGGGAGATGATGGATAAATATGGCGTAGATGTTTTGCGTTTTTGGATGTATAGCGTCAACCAGCCGGGGGACTCGAAAAACTTTGACGAAAAAACAGTGGATGAGGTAAATAAAAAAGTTTTTAACTTGCTTAAAAATGTGCTGAATTTTTATGAGATGTTTAAAACAGGAGCCGAGCCGCTGGTGGATTTTTCTAATTTACCTATTCTTGATCGTTGGATAATTGCCAAACTCAATGAACTAAAAAATGAGATGACCAAAAGTACCGACAAATACGACTTGTTTTCGGCGACCAGGTCTCTGCGGGAATTTGTCGCCGATTTGTCGCAGTGGTATATCCGTCGGTCTCGAGATCGATTTAAAGATGGTGGTAGTGATGCGGTGCTGGCCGAAGCGACAACCAGATTTGTTCTCTTGGAGGTTGCCAAATTAATCGCTCCTTTTGCACCATTTTTTGCCGAGGATATGTATCAAAAGCTAAAGACTGACAATGACCCAGAAAGCGTCCATCTGGCCCAGTGGCCAGCCCGAGACGAGGTAGATACCGATGTCCTAGCGGCAATGAATTATGCTCGGACTTTTTCGTCTCTTGGTTTAATGGAGAGATCAAAAAAGGGAATAAATGTGAGACAACCTCTTTCTACTTTAACGATTAAACATAGTTATGGATCAATACTGTATTGGGACGAAGTGGTGCCGATTATAAAAGACGAAGTAAATGTTAAAGAAATTATCTCTAGTTCTGGGCCAGAGGGTGATGCGCCGGTGGTAGAACTGGATACAATAATTACACCCGAGTTAAAAGAGGAGGGGGTTGTGCGCGAGCTTATGCGGGCAGTGCAAGATATGAGAAAAGAAAAAGGTTTGCTCCCGGCGGACCGGATTGAATTGCTGATTAAAACTGAAAAGGAGGGTGAGAAAATTATTGATAAGTTCCAGACCGAGATAAAGAAAACCGTGGGCGCCGATGATATTAAATTGGTAGCGGAAAATTCGGGACAAGAAATAAAAATCGGGGATTATTTATTTATAGTGTCTATCTAAAAAATTATGGCGCATCGCCATTATCACTCTAGGGGATTGGTGTTAAATTTGCGGCCACTGCGCGAGAAAGATTTGTTGATTACTATTTTTACCGAAGATTTGGGGTTGATACGAGCAATTATAAAATCTGGTCGTGATGTGCGGTCTAAATTGCGCCCCCATGGTAGCCGGTTTAGTTTGGTCAAGATTACGTTGGTTAGAGGCAAGGAGTGGTGGCGGGTGGTGGGCCTAGAGACTGAAGATATGATGTCTCCTATATGGTCAAACACCCGCGCGGCGGTGCCCGCCGCGCGGGTGTTTGACCTGCTCGAGAGACTATTGCCGCCCGAAGAACCGGTAGATTCTTTGTTTACTGATACCCATAATATTTTACTGATGTTCAAGAGAAACCAGGCCAAAGCCAATAGTTTTATCGCCAATTTAGAATGTCTGGCTGTTTTGCGTATTTTATCTCGTCTGGGATATTTGCCTAGTATCCCATTTTTGGCGCCATTTACAGGGGGTTTAGTGCTAGATGATGCTATTGTAGAATCGCTTACCCCGGTACGTTTAGAAGCGATCAAGACTATAAATCGCAGTCTAAACCAGACCGGTATCTGATGCGTAGCCAGTAGTTTTTATGTTATAATTTTGCCATGGAAAATGAAGAGCCTAAAAGTCGTTTAGACGAAGTAGAAAAAAATCTTTATCGACGAGACACCCCTCCGCCGGTGCCACCACGGACCGAGTTGCGGGGCAAGAATTTTGATGTCAGAAACGATTGGGCGACGAGAGACGGGGATTACAATATAAATGGCGGCAATGGAAATTCCTTTTTGGCGAAAGTGTTGTTACTGGCGGTTTTTATTTTTGTGGTTACTTTAGGTATAGCTGCTTTTGTTTTGTACCGGGGCGGCAATCAGATTTCTGGTAGTAATATTGATTTTGAAATAAAGGGGCCGGTAGCGGTAAAGGCCGGAGATGAAACCGTGTTGCAGGTTTTGATCGGCAACCGTAATGTTTCCAATTTGGAAGATGTAAAACTGATTGTCGAATATCCCACGGACACCAAGACGGCTTCTAGTACCAAGGTTTCGCTCAACCGAGTGATAGACAATCTCGGCACAATCGATTCGGGCGAGGTTATCAACAAGACTTTCAAGTCCGCCTTATTTGGTGCTGAAGGGGCTGAAAAAGAAATAAAAGCTAAAATTGAATATAAAGTTACCGGTTCCAATGCTTTGTACACCAAAGAGACCGAAACTTTTATTATTATTAGCTCGCCCTCTATCAATTTAGCCCTAAAAGCTATACCCGAAATTGTGTCTGGGCAAAATTTTAAACTAGAAATAACGGTCTTACCTCGGGCCAAGCAAACCGAAGACAAGACCTTGTTGGTCCTAGATTATCCAACCGGTTTTACTTTTTCATCAGCCAGTATAAAGCCGTCATATCGTGATAATGCTTGGTTGTTTGATAGTCTTACCCCAGGGGAAGAAAAGACCTTGGTTGTAGAGGGGACATTGTCTGGCAATGAAAACGACAACAAATCATTTGTGGCCACTATTGGGGCACAAGACCCAATCGGAGAAGATACTATAATTTTCCCTTATAACCGAGCCAGTCATGAACTAAAAATTAAAGCCCCTTATGTCAGTTTGGGCTTAGAATTGGATAGTGATAAAGGTTTGACTCATATTGCCGATGGGGGGAAAAATATTGAATTGAATATTAATTGGCAAAATAATCTAGACACTACCCTGACCGACGCGATATTACGATTAGAATTAAATGGTGAGGCCCTAAACAAAAATGCGGTTATGCCGGGGACGGGGCTTTTTCGTACAAACGACAATTCTATCACTTGGAACAAATCAACCGTTCCTGGGCTAGGGTCTATTAAACCGGGGGCCACTGGCTATGTAAATTTGCGTCTGGCTACCAAAGATTTAGCAACCAGTGAAGGGGCTGCGTTACGTAACCCAAATATAACAGTCAAAGCGATATTGGTGGCCAATCGGACAGCCAATGGCTTTCAGGGAGAAGAGATTCGTGCTGAAAAGATGTCAGAAATCAAGTTGCGCACAGTCGCTAAGCTTAATCAAAAAGTCTTGCGCGCCGAAGGACCATTTCAAAATACGGGACCAATGCCCCCAAAAGTGGAACAAGAAAGTACCTTTACGGCTGTCTGGACAGTAACCAATTCCTCAAATATTATCCGTGACGGATTGGTAAAAACCGTTTTGCCACCACAAATAGAATGGAAAAATATTTCCAAGCCGGCCACCGAAGAATTAGCTTTTAATCCTGTTTCTCGTGAGCTGGTGTGGAAGTTGGGGCGAGTTTTGCCGGGCGCCCCTCGAGAAGTTGTATTTAACCTGGGGTTGGTGCCAGCGTTAAATCAGGTGGGAATAGCCCCGGTTATTATTGGTCAGGCTAAGTTCTCGGGGTTTGACACCTTTGCCGAAACAGTGATAGAAAGTGGTATGGCTGATATTAATACTAAGAATATTTCGGATGTTGGCTACAATGCTTTGTTGGGCAATGTCGAACGCTAAAATGAAAAACGATTCAATAATGGAAAATGTGGTAAGTCTGGCCAAGCGCCGGGGTTTTATTTATCAAGGGTCAGAGATCTATGGTGGGCTAGCTGGGACGTGGGACTACGGCCCTTTGGGTGTGGCCCTCAAAAATAATATTAAAAACTTGTGGTGGAAGCGTTTTGTTTTAGATCGCGAGGATATGTACGGTTTTGATGCCGCTATTTTAATGAATCAAGAAGTTTGGAAATCCTCGGGCCATGTTGGAGGGTTTTCTGATCCACTGGTGGAATGTACTAAATGCAAAAAAAGATTTAGAGCCGATCATCTCGATGATAAAACCAAATGTCCCGATTGTGGGGCGACTCTGGGTGAGGAAAAGCAATTTAACATGATGTTTAAGACAAGAGTGGGAGCAACCGAAGACGAATCGGCAACATCATATCTAAGGCCCGAAACTGCCCAAGGGATGTTTGTTAATTTTAAAAATGTTGTTGATTCATTTCATCCCAAGTTACCATTTGGCTTAGCCCAAATAGGTAAAGCTTTCAGAAATGAAATTGCCCCGCGAGATTTTTTGTTTCGGACACGTGAGTTTGAGCAGATGGAGATTGAGTATTTTGTCAGACCAGAGACCTGGACCGATGCCTTTGAAGGCCTGCGGGCAGAGATGCATGCTTTTGTTGGTGATATTGGTTTGGCTCCTGGTGATGTGCACGAACTAGAAGTCCCAGATGGTGACCGAGCTCATTATTCAAAACGAACAATAGATTTTGAATTTGATTATCCATTTGGCCGTAAAGAATTATATGGTCTGGCTTATCGCACCAATTTTGATTTGTCGGCGCATACAGGTGGTAGCAAAGTCGATATTTCTTATTTTGATGAAGAAACCAAAGAGCGATTTGTTCCCCATGTTATTGAGCCGTCCTTTGGGGTAGACCGTACCGTGTTAGCCGTCCTTACAAGCGCTTATACCGAAGACGAGATGGGCGGGGAAAAGCGCGTATATTTACGTTTGGCAAAAGCGGTGGCCCCGGTCAAAGTCGCGGTCTTTCCTTTACTTAAAAATAAACCCGAATTGGTGGCCAAAGCCAGAGAAATTTATACAACGCTCAAAAAAGATATCGGGGCGGTTTTATTTGATGACAATGGCAATATTGGCAAGCGCTACCGCAGGCAAGATGAGATTGGTACACCAGTGTGTCTTACGGTAGATTTTGACACCCTAGAAGACGATACTGTTACCATTAGGGACCGAGATACTGGCGAGCAAGAAAGGGTCGCCATCGGAGACTTAAAATCTAGGCTAATGGCCTAATTTGTGTCAGAACCAAGCTTGTAGTAACATACAGTTACTGTTTAATCTATGACCCAAAGCCCAGCTCCACAGCAATTAGTGATTTCGACCGGGACTATCATTCGGACGGTTTTTGTCTTGGTGGTCGCTTTCTTGCTTTATTTGTTGCTCGATTTAGTCATGATTGTCCTCACCTCAGTGGTGATCGCCTCGGCTATTGAGCCGGCGACTCGTTGGTTTGGTAAATACCATTTGCCCCGAGTCTTGGCGGTACTTTTGGTTTATCTAATGGCTTTTGTGTTTATTTTTGGGTTTATCTATTTCTTTATTCCACCGCTTTTTGTCGACATCACCCAGCTATCTTTGGCGGCACCAGACCAGGCGATAGATGTGCCAATATTGGAACGTCTCGCCCCGATATCCAATCTAACAGGCGGGTTCTTCCCTAGTTTGTCTATCGAGGCCATGTTGGCAGACTTACAATCAATGTTGGCCAGCTTTTCTGGTGGGACATTTACTACTGCTAGCAATGTCTTCGGTGGAGCATTTAGCTTTATTCTTATTCTAGTGATCTCGTTTTATTTGGCCGTACAAGAGCGAGGTATTGAAAATTTCTTGAGAATTATTTCACCGTTACGTTATGAATCCTACATTGTTGATTTGTGGAAGCGTTCACAATACAAGATTGGCCAATGGATGAAGGGGCAACTGCTCTTGGGTCTAATCGTCGGAGTCCTGGTCTATCTAGGTCTAACTATTTTAGGGGTCAAATATGCTCTGGTGTTGGCTATCTTGGCCGCTTTGTTTGAGTTGATTCCAATTTTCGGACCGATTTTGTCGGCTATTCCAGCCGTCTTTCTTGGTTTTGCTACTGGCCCCTCGGTCGGGTTAATGGTTATTGGTTTGTATATTATTATCCAACAATTTGAAAATCACCTTATTTACCCCTTGGTGGTAAAGAAAATTGTCGGGGTGCCGGCAATCATTGTTATTTTAGCCCTTATTGTTGGGGGGCAATTGGCGGGCTTTCTGGGTATTATTCTCGCTGTTCCCTTAGCGACTGTTATTATGGAATTGGCCCACGACGCCGAACGCCGCAAATTAAATGTTCAATCTTCTCGCGAAAAAACTGTTTAGAGGCCAGGTTTCCCAAAAATCAGTGCCTTTTTATATTACGACGACCTTGCCATATGTAAATGCCGAACCACATATTGGTTTTGCGATGGAGTTGGTACGGGCCGATATTGTTGCGCGTTATCAAAAGCGATTGGGTCGGGAGGTTTTCTTTAATACCGGCACCGACGAGCATGGCCAAAAAATATATCAAAAGGCGCTAGAGTCTGGGCAAGATGTCCAGACCTATGTGGACAGTTATACCACCAAATTTAAAGCCCTTGTCCCACTTTTGGGTATTTCGAGTGATATAAATTTTATTCGGACTACTGATAAAAACCATATAAAATCGGCCCAGGCCTTTTGGCGTTTGGTTGACCAAAATGGTTTTATTTACAAAAAACAATACGAAACTAAATATTGTGTTGGTTGTGAGTTGGAAAAGACCGACTCAGAATTGGAAAATAGTCGCTGCCCAGTACACCCTGACAAAGAGATAGAACTGCGCGCCGAAGAAAATTATTTTTTCAAATACTCAGCTTTTGAGGGGCAACTACTTGATTTGTACGAGAAAAATCCCAACTTGGTCACACCAGATTTTCGCTTCAATGAAATAAAGAATTTTGTCAAAAGTGGTTTGAGAGATTTTAGTATTTCTCGCCTCAAGACCAAGATGCCGTGGGGGATAGAGGTGCCTGGTGACTCTGATCATGTAATGTATGTCTGGTTTGATGCTTTGGTTAATTACATTTCCGCTATTGGTTGGCCAGAAGACGAAGCTAGTTTTGAGAAGTGGGCGGTGTTGTCGGGTGGGATGGTTCAATATGCCGGCAAAGACAATTTGCGGCCCCAGGCGGGGATGTGGCAGGCAATGCTCTTGGCCGCTGGCTTACCGCCATCAAAAAATATCATTATTGACGGGTTTATAAATGCATCCGATGGCCAAAAGATGTCCAAGTCGCTCGGCAACACTATTGGCCCCAAAGAGCTGGTAGATGAATTTGGAGTTGAGGCAGTCCGCTATTATATTGCCCGACATATCAATGACTTTGAGGATTTTGACTTTTCGGTAGAAAAAATGAAAGAGGCCTACAATGCCAATCTAGCCAATGGTTTGGGGAACTTAGTTAGTCGGGTGATGAAGATGGCGAGCTCTAATAATGTAACCATTGATACAGAAAATATCGCCTTACCAAAAAATAATAATAATTTAGATGTATATCGTCTCAATCGGGCAATAGATGACATTTGGGTATTGATTAGCAAAGCTGATGGTTTTATTCAACTAGAAAAACCATTTAGCACAATTAAGACAGATCAAAAAAAGGGAGAGTCCCAAATCCAAACTCTGTTGCGAGAGTTGTACCAGATTGCCTGTATGCTGGAGCCATTTATGCCGACCACTTCGGCAATAATAAAAAATCTTATTAAAGAAAACAAAATGCCCGAGGTCTCGCTCTTTGTTCGCAAAGATTAGTATTTATGCAAAATCTAAAACTTATTGATGCCCATGCGCATTTAAATTTTCCTGATTTTGATGTCGATCGGGAAGAGGTAATAGGACGGATAAGAGAATCTGAGTTAGGGGTAGTTAATATTGGCACTGATCTAGCAACATCAAAAGCGGTGGTAGATTTGGCCAAAAAATATCCCGAATTTATGAGGGCAATAGTTGGGCTTCATCCGGCTCATGATGAAGAGCCAGCTTCAACTGAAAATATTTTTAATTATCAAGAATATTTAGCATTGGCCCAGCAAAAAGAAGTGGTG
>JAUPVZ010000057.1 GCA_030916795.1 Patescibacteria group bacterium | reverse complement strand
CTGCCATAAGACACCGCCACCATTGGGCTGTAACCACCATTATCATCAATCGAGATAAGCTTACCTAGGCGAAAACCTCCAGCCTTAGCAACCTGTTCGGCCTGTGTCTTAGCTCTAGCAATCGCTTCTTTGCGGGCCGCATTTTGGGCCGCGTATGGGTCTTCTAGAGTAAACTGCAGACTAGTTACCGAATTGGCCCCATTTTGAACCACTCCCGACAAAATTGTCCCCACTTTATCAAAATCTCGCACCTTTACTCGCACGGTTTGGTTAACCTGATAACCCTTAATTTTTGGTGGAGGGCAAGTGCCGCCGGCTCGACATTGGAAATATTCATACTGCGGATTAACATCATAGCCAGATGTCTTAATATCTCGCTCCTCTACCCCTTGGCTCTTTACATACTCAATAGCCTTGTTCATCTTTTCATTATTTTCTTTTTGCAATTCGGTCAAACTGCCGCTCCGGTCAGTAATCACACTAAAATAGAACTCCGCGACATCTGGTACGGCGACTGATTTGCCTTCACCTTGCACAGAAAAACTACGACTCCCAGTCGGGCTAACCGACTTGGAAAATGACTTGGTAAAAACTATTGCTGATCCAGTGGCTACTACCAAAGCGGCAATAGTCACCATTCCTAAGATATTTTTAATTTGTGTATCCATAGATTAAATTAATTACTTTTGTATTAAACCCCACTAAACCTATAAATTGTAACACAAACTAGTTTTTTTGTCTCCTACAGAAGCCCAAACCAAATAAAACAAGCCAAAACCACCCTATATACACCAAACCAGACAAAATTATGAGTCGAGACAAACTTTATTAACCATTTGACAGTAATATAGGCAAAAATAAAGGAAAATATAAAACCCAGAGCCAAAATTTTAAATTCATTTAGACTAAAATCAGCCCCCGTTTTGAATAAATCATAGCCAGCCGCCGCTAGTATAGTGGGTATAGCCAAGAAAAATGAAAACTCAACAATCGTCTGTCTCGACAGCCCAAGCCCCAAACCAGCAGCAATCGTGGCGCCTGCTCTAGACACTCCAGGGATCATAGCCAAAGACTGGCAAAACCCAATAATGACTGATTCTTTAAAATTCACATCCTTAATAACCTCGGTATCATTATCGTTATGGACTACTTTTTGTTTGACCAAATACCATTCAAACAATATCAGTACCACCCCGCCCACAAAAAGACTAACCGCGACTGTAGCTAAACTTTCTAATAACACATTTTTTACCAACGGATAAAAAACAAAACCAATAATTGCTGTCGGCACAAAAGCCGCTCCAACCTTTAGTAATAAATTAAAGTCCCCGAGTAACTTATTAAAATAGATTACGACCACTGCCAGCACGGCGCCCAATTGAATAAATATTTCAAAACTAGATAAAAAAGCCGAAGGAGTAATATTTAACAAACTGGCGGTCACCATCATGTGCCCAGTCGAAGAAATAGGCAAAAATTCCGTCAGACCTTCTACCAAGCTTAGAATAATAATTTGTAAAATATTCATACCCTAGATCATCGCTAACCCAATGAATACAAAAATTATTAGGGTCGCTTGGCTAATCACCCCTAGTTCAAATTTGTCAGCCAACTTATATTTAGTGTGAGTACGATTATGAAACCACTGGATAATTGCCAAGGGCCCGGTCCCAATCTTGCCATAAAGAAATTGTAGAAAATCCGGTAACATTCCCAAGACAGCCCCCAACAAAACCCACAAGAGGCCCACCTCGGCGCCTGCCACTTGCCAGACAAACCATGCTAAAACTAGGCCCACTAACCCATCAAAACCAATACGTAATAAATCAAAATAAAACAATTTACCTCCCAACATTTTGACAACTCCGTTTTTTTCAGCCAGCTTATCCAATGATAATATTTTGTAGTCATAATGAGGCAAAGCATCTAAAACAAAATGGCTAAAAAACGCCAAAAGGAGGGCAATCGCCGGATGGACAACCGCGCTTCCCACTATCGCCGCCCCTACCGCCCCGTGTGTTCCTAAAGTCATAATATTTATTTATTTTGGGCACAACTATTAAATACGACCACTGAGCTGTTGTACTGTTTTATCATGGTTTGAGTTGTGGTAATTAGATTATTAAATTCACCCGCGAGTTTGTTATATTCTCGAATCTTTTTTGGTGCCCCATCTAAACCAACCTTTTGCCCATCAAGCTCGGTCTTTAATTTTGCCAATTGGGGCTCTAGTTCATCTATTCGCTTTTTATTGTTATATATTTTATCCTTCAGGTAAGCATTCGGTGTTGGACACAGGTCAATCGGTGCACCAAAAATCTGCACCGCCAATCTTACTCGATCGCCCTTAAACATTCCCTCTCGCGCCGCGGCTCCAATATCATAATATCGCCTAGCCAAGATATTGGCTTTATGCCCAGGACTATCCATCCACGCTTTGACCAAAGCATTGTTATCTTTGAAATAACCGGCTGCTAAATTTTCACCCACTACAATATAAGAATAATTGTTTTGGGAAACCGCCTCTCCTACCCCCGATCCATCCGGAGAAGTATGAGAGAAATATTGTCGCTTAAACATGTCATCTACCCGGTCTCTAGCGGCTAGATTCAATTTTGTAGATTCTGATAGGGCTGGTAAATCGGCCTTGATTCTTTCTTCATTGGTTTCCGCAATTATTTCCGCTGTCGTCAACACACTGGTAAAGTTTAGGGCTCCTCCGCCAGCAATCTGGTTAAGTGGGTTAGGGCTAATAATACGGCTAAACATACTTTCCAGGGGCGCTACCTTATCTTCAATAAGCGGTAAAATATCTGGAATTTCATCATTTTTATTAAATTCAAAAACGGCCTTGATTATCTCACTTTTCCCAACTTCTTCATCATAGGCCCATAGCCCAACTACAAACAAAACCCCTCCACAAATCCCAATCAAAATTAATGTCTGGTATAAATATTTTTTCATAAATTTTTAGAACGATGGATCAAATACCTCTTCAACCCCTAAAACAATATTATCGCTTGAAGTCATCACAAATGGGGTCGATTGTAACTCGGGCCTGGTGTCTAGAATATTTTTAAGCCGCGACGGGGTCAGGCGACTATTCTTTTTGTTTTGACCTTCAAATTCTGAATAATTAAATCGCCGAGGTAATACGTAGGTTACCAGGTCGGCGGATAAATAGTTTGTCTCTAAATTTGGGCATTCATTATCGAGACAGTTTTTTGCTTCGGTGACATCGGCCACCAAATACCACCGTCCCGAGTCCTCATAGACCGACCGCAAAAAAACAACATCTTTATTAGAATTAGCTTCAGGGGCGGTAATATTTTTAAGCGCTATAATCGCTAAAAAAATCAGCACCCCAACCAAGATTACTAATATTTTGTTTGTGTTTTTAATCTGTTTGATCATAAATCGATCCAGAATAGATATATTGGTTTTATTATACCCTTAAGCCAAAATGCCACAAAATTAATCTTGTGTTATAATTTATTTATGTTTGATCAGCTACTCTCTATTATATCTTTTATTAAACCTATTCATTTGTGGATTGTTTTTATTCTAGTTTTTATCTACACCATAGTGATGAGCGCTATTTTACTTTTTCATTGGTATCACTTTTCCACCCAAAATAAATACGTAAAGATAGCCAGTGGTCTATATTTTACTGTCCTCGCTATAATCATTTTTAGTTTGGCAGTTATTATCAATTTTATTACTTAGTATTATGAAATTGCATGCGCTTGAGCCCGGAGAAAGAGTGCTGGCCGAAGTCCGACACCATTGGATATTCTTTTCTTTAGAGCTCATCGCCGTAATTTTTTTAGTAGCATTTCCACCAATTGCTATTTATAGCTTGATTAAATTTTGGCAACTGGCCCTCCCTGAAAATGTCATCGCCCTAGGTATGTTCATTTATCTAGTTTGGCTCCTATTGGTCTGGATTTACTTTTTTGTAGCGTGGACCGACTACTATTTAGACGTTTTAATAGTGACCGACCGCAAAATCATCGATATTGATCAAAAAGGTATTTTCCACCGCGAAGTGGCTAGCTTTCGTCTAGAGAGAATCCAAAACATCGGTATAGAGACACCAGGCATCTTTTCGACCATCTTTGATTATGGCCATCTCCGCCTCGAAACAGCTGGGGAACAAAAAACTTTTGAGCTGCGAAATGCCGCCAACCCCTATGTAGCCAAAGACATTATTATGGCGGAGTGCGAGAAAAATAAGGCAATTTTTCAACACCATAAACCGACCGATGGCACCTATTAGTTTTTCTATTGTGCTTCCCTCTAGTCTCTGTTAGAATAACAAACATTATTAGCCGTAGCCGTTGGGGGCAACCCTACCGCCTACCCTAAAAAATAAATAAAATGGACGACGACCAGATTTTGAAACCCGAAGGTGAGGAAGAAGAAGTTGAGGGTGAAGAAGAAGAGACTGAAACTGAAGACGAGGTTGAGGAAGAAGCCGAAGGAGAAGTAATGTAAACAAATACCCCGACCGCGCAGCGGTCGGGGTATTTGTTTACATTAGTTTATAGCTAACTTTAATATTCTTGTTATAATTCTAGTAATAAATATTTACTATGTCTTTTCTCAAACAGAATATTAAAGCCAAAAAAAATACTACTCGGGTACGTGGCTTGCATGATGCGATTTGGGGAGACTTTTCAGATCTAAAGGGAGATATATCCCAAATCTACGGTGATGTTGATTTGCATCGCATCATTGGTGATACGTCAAAAATAAAGGGTGATATTAGTGGCGTATTTGGCGACGTGTCAGCCCTCATTGGTGATGTCTCCAATATCCGTGGTGATGTCTCCAATATTTTTGGTGATGTCTCCAACATTTCCGGAGATGTTTCTGGTATTGTCGGCAAAGTCACCCAATTAAAAGGCGATGTTTCCAATATTCGTGGCACCTGTTCTCATATTAGTGGCACCACCACCGACCTGATCGGCAATGTCTCAAACCTAGTTGGCAATGTTACCAATATTTCAGGCAATGTTACCAACCTGATCGGTAATGTTAGTAATTTAGTCGGCAATGTCACCAATCTGCGTGGCAATATTTCAAACTTGAGTGGCAATGCTACCGCCGTCGAAGGCGACGCCACCGGCCTATCTGGGCAAATCCCCGATTTGATCAGCGAGCTCAAGAAAAGACGCTAAGCACTAGTGCCGGCCAAATAAGTAGCTACTATCGCCGCTGTTTCTGCCCGCAATATCCTAGAACCCAGAGATACAATATGCCATTTTTTGGCTTTGGCCTGGGCAATTTCTTGCTCGGTCCAACCCCCCTCTGGCCCAATAAAAATATTTATTTCATTTAAATCTTCAGGAAAAGTAGCGGAACCCGCTTCGGCTTCGGTACTGAAAAAATATACACTATGGCTATCACCAGGCATATCGAGTAAATTAAAATTTTGCACCTCCTCGATTATCGGCACCTGTCCCCGCCCCGATTGTTCACAAGCCTCTGTGGCAATCTTTTGTAAACGTTCTAGTTTTATATTTTGCTTAACTGTCCGTTCGGTTATTAGAGGTATAATTTTAGTTACACCACATTCGGTGGCTTTTTGAACAACCAATTCAAAATTTTCTTTTTTCAAAACGGCACAATATAAATTGATTTGCTTGTCACTTTCCGTATCCAGATGTTTAGTTGATACAATTTCTACCACTACACTGTCCGGTAAAAAAGAAATTATTTTAGCCACCGCTTCTTGCAAACTATTTTGGTCAACCAAGATCACCTCGTCGGCGGGGGTAAGACGTAAAACTCGTCGCCACTGATAAACCATCTCCGGATTAGAGATTTTTATCTGGCTAGAACTAAAATCAAAATTACCAATAAATCGATGCCGCCGCATAGTATTTTATAAAGTATCCAATTCACTAATAATGTCTTCGATTGTTTTACTATTTGACCATTTTTTAATCAATTTACCACTACGATCAGTTAAAACAAAAGTATTTATATTTGTTACCCCATATTTTGTCTTGAGGCCCTCTCTTTTTTCAAAATCAGTTTTTAGTAAAACAATCCTTGCTGGCAAACGGTCCGTATAAGTAGTAATACTCATATCTAAATCTCGCGACAACTCATCCCAACCGGCAAAAAAGAAAAATAGAGCATTGGTGCCCGCCGGGGTCGGCAGCATAGCCGGGTCGTAATCTTGGTAAACGCCATGGGTCCTTTTTACCAATTGTGATGTACTCGAAGCGGTTGTACTAGCCATATCTATCACAATAAAATCGGTTAGGTCTTGGCGAGCTAACGATGTATTTTTTGGGACAACTGGCTTTGATAAGTTTATAACTTGTTCTACTTTGGCATATTTCCAATCCAAAAAAATAATACTGCTGCATACCAGCACCAAAGCCATAATCGCAATTAGCAATATTACCGAAAACCCTCTTTTTTGGGACGACATCATCATAATCCAAGAAATTGTACCCCGGAGTGGGCCTAAAAGCTATATTTAAATTAATTTTTTCCCAGTCATACTCTCCGGCTGAGGCAAGGCAAGTAGGGCCAAAATTGTGGGGGCAATATCGGCCAGCGTTCCCTCTTTTACCGCCAAGCTCTTATCCGTCACAATCGCCGGTACTGGGTTTATGGTGTGTGCGGTGTGCCTCTCGCCAGTTTCCTTGTCCACATTCACTTCAGCATTGCCGTGGTCAGCCGTGACAAAAAGT
>JAUPVZ010000056.1 GCA_030916795.1 Patescibacteria group bacterium | reverse complement strand
GTTGGCGGGAATATTTAAGGCGTCGAAGTTATTCCATTCAGACTCTTTCTCGGGTCCATCGGCCACCTGAAAACCCATCTCGCGAAAAATATCCGCCATTTCGACAATCATCTGCGACAAAGGGTGCAAGTGACCCAACTGTTTAGTTTCTTCCATAAAGGTGAGTATAGCGAAAAACTATTAAAAAGAAAATGGGCGCCTAAAATATAGACGCCCGCACACTGGATATTAATTGATTTCTTCGCCGCACCCCCCTATTCCTCCCCAAAAGTAAACGAGTTGTAGATATACTTGGGCCCGCCGGATAGAGGGCACTGTTGAAAGTAGCGCCGCATCGAGGCCCAGCTCGCTTATGTAAAAAGAGAGCCTCTCCTCGTCCCAATTGCAAAAACTGGACATTGCTTGTTCCTCCCTAAAGATCTTTCACTAAGCCGGCACGAGGGTTCGGTCACCTCAAAAACTTTTCGCCAAAAGTTTTTTCCTCGACCCTAGATTTTTGATTTTTCCTGATGGAAAAATAGCAAAAATTTTTTCGAACCTTCACACAAGCAAAGCAGTTTGCTTGCTTTGTCGTCTCTCTGAGCCGGCACGAGGGTTCGAACCCCGGACATCCACTTTACAAAAGTGGCGCTCTACCAACTGAGCTATGCCGGCAAAAATCTACTATAACCTATTTTTTAAAAAACATCGAGAAAACCTAATTTCTAGTATAAGTATTTAAACTCTCTTTCACTTTCGACTGGTGCAACTCGATCTCGCGTAGAAACATCGAGGTTGAGCCCCTCTCACCCCGGCCCCGCTTGCGCCTCTCGTGAGTGGCTCGCAAAACCTGACCCAAGATTCGTTCTACCCGACCAGTATTGTGTTTTACACCCGCCGCCACCTTCTTGGCCCCTATTAAAGATAGGATCGATAAAAAGTGCATAGATTCATGCCCAAAATGGACCAGTAGTGCTACCAACCGATCTAAAGTAATACTGAGATAATCGGTAAATGACAAAGTTGGAGCTTCTTTGCTCAATTCTACTTTGCCCTGGCGTAACAACAAAAGCTGACGGCCTACCATATAGGCCACCACCGCAAAACATATAACCGAAATTATAATGAGAAAAATCATAAACTATTCCCCCACAGCAAACCGCGCGATACGAGAGAGAACGATTCTTTCGCCAAACTTTTGAGTGCCTTGTTGGACAAGAGCTTCTACCGTCAGACTAGGGTCTTTGATAAACTCTTGCGCTAGCAATTCTTCAACACTCTCGGGGGCGACAGCCGCCACATGCATCGCAATATCTTGGGCCATAGCCTTGAAATCTACATTTTTGGCTACGAAGTCGGTCTCGCAAGACAGTTCGATCAACGCCCCGATAGTGCCCGCACCATGGATATAACACTCTACTACACCCGAGCCCAAAGACCGCTCGGACTTTTTGTCCGCCGCTTCGGCACCTTTTTCTTTTAACACGGCTAGGGCTTTGTCCAGATCGCCACCAGCTTCATCGAGAGCTTTTTTGCATTCCGCCATCGAAATACCGGTGCGGTCGCGCAATACTTTGATTGATTGGGTATCCGCCATAATGAGTAGAATTATATTACAAAAACGTTTATTCCGCCTCTTTGTTTTCCACTTTTGTCTCTACGGGCTTGCCTGCTGGGCTCTTGCGGCCCTCGTCATAAGCTTTTACGATATCTTCGGTGATAAAGGCAATAGTAGCAGCCGAGCCGTCATTGCCAACAATTGGGTACATAATCCCTCGAATATCACAATCGGAGTTGGCTAGAGCGATGACCGGAATATTCATCTTGTTGGCCTCGGCCACGGCAATACCCTCGGCTTCGGAGTCAACCACAAACATGGCCCCTGGCATTTTGTGCATAGACACGACACCACCAAAGAAGCGTTCCAAATCTTTCTTTTCTTTGGCAATTAGACCGCGTTCCTTTTTGGTATATTTCATAATATCACCAGAAAGTTCCGCCGCTTTAATATCTTCGAGACGTTTGATTCGAGTTTTTATTTGTTTGCTGTTGGTCAAAGTGCCACCAATCCAACGCTCGGCAGAATATGGCAAACCAGCCGCTTCGGCAATCTTTTTGATAGCGGCCCGGGCTTCATTTTTGTTACCAACCAAGAGAATTTCTTTACCCTCCGATCCCAAAGTGCGAACAAAATCTTTGGCTTTGTTTAGAGAGTCGATAGTCTTTTCTAGGTCAATAATCGCTGTTTTGTTTTTGTAACCAAAGATAAACCGATCAGCCGAAGGGTGTCGGCGCACTCGGCTATAACCAAAATGAGCACCCAACTTAAAAAGGTCGCGCACCATGTCGGCAATAGGATTTTTTCCATTAACTGGGGTATTTTGCATACGGCAAGCAGTCTAACAAATATCAGCCAAATTGGCAATATATCCCAAGTAATATTTAGTCTTCATCTTCATCGGTTGGGGTGGTACCTCCCCCGGCCTCGTCTAAAGCTTTGATAATAGGCCCAATCTCGCCCGCCATGATCCGCTCCAGACCATGCCAAGATTGTTTTATGCGATGGTCGGTTATCCGGTCCTGCAAGATATTGTAGGTTCGGATTTTCTCACTCCGATCGCCGGTACCGATCTGGCTCCGACGCTCATCGGTCTCTTCTTTTTTGTCTGCCACTTCTTGTAACTCATTTAGTTTGGCTTCCAAAATCATCATCGCCTTTTCTCGGTTTCTTTGTTGAAAACGTTCACTTTGGCTACGTACCGCAATACCGGTTGGTTTGTGAATAATGCGCACCGCTGTCTCCACCTTGTTTACGTTTTGCCCACCTGCCCCACCCGATCGCGTGGTTTCAATTTCTAGATCGGCAGGATTGATAATAACTTTGGTTTTTTTGCGAATAGGCATCACCGCCACCGAAGCGGTGGAAGTATGCACTCGGCCTTGCTTTTCGGTCGCGGGAATACGTTGGACCCGATGGACACCAGTCTCATAACGCATGGCGTCATAGATATTTTTCCCCTTAACCTCTATCGACACTTCTTTATACCCACCCATCTCTGACAACGACTCGTCGAGAACTTCAAACTGCCAACCTTGGGTGATAGCAAACCCCTGGTACATTTCTTTTAAATTTAAGGCAAACAAGGCCGACTCTTCGCCACCGGCGCCAGCCCTAATTTCCATAATAACTTCATTGACGACTTCTTCCTCGGCCACTTCTTTGGCTACAATATCTTTGATACTAGCCATAATGCCGTCACGTTGTTTTTGCAGTTCAGTGATTTCGACAGTGACCAATTCGGCCATTTCTTTGTCGCCATCGGCCACCGTTTCGGCTTCTTCGATTTTTTTGGTGAGACGATCATATTCCATCATCAAAAACGCCGTCCTTTGGTTTTGACGAAATTCATCTAGATTTATATTTTTGTCTTCAATATTTGCCATATCTATAGATTATACTGCTACCCCAAAACGAAACAAACGCATGGGCGATGCGTTTGTGTGTAAAAGACCAATCTATGCCTCGTCGGCAGTAGCTTTGGTAGCTTTTTTGGAGGAAGTTTTTTTGGTCGCTCCGGCTTTTTGGGCGCGGGCTTTGAATTTCTCAACGCGACCAGCGGTATCCATCACTTTCTCATTGCCGGTAAAAAATGGGTGACAAGCAGCACAAACTTCCACGCTGATTGTCTCTTTGGTTGAGCCCACAGTAAAAGTATGCCCGCAAGCGCAGGTAACTTTGGCATCTGGATGATATATAGGATGAATATCTTTCTGCATGGGCTAGAGTCTAACACACGTTTAGTTTGTCTGCAAGATATCAATTTGGGCCTGCATCTCGGTCGCCAATCTCATAACCGAGTCGCCATAAAAGGCATTGCGCGGGTCGGCCCAGTTGCCTCCAGCGTAGTAGCGCAAGGCGGCTGTCCGTTCGGCGGTATAGCCACCACCAGCGGCCCCCAGGTCACGTAGCAAGAGCTGGGACGCGGCAAAGGCATCTAGTGGTCGCCACGGGTTAGGCGGAGTATTGCCGGTCACAGCCGAAATACGGGCTTTGTATGGCTCCCAGGTCGACGGGATAAACTGCGCCGGCCCCATGGCGCCACCATAGCCATAGCCAAGCGGACAAGACAAAGGGGTGGCCTCGGGGTCTAGCCCCAGCTCGGTCACAATGCGCAAATACGGAGCTTGGTCACGGGTAGGGTGCATAATTGCCTTCCAATGTTTTGTTGGTGGGTCGCCGGCCCGATTACAGGTACCCACATTTTGGCCAATATTTGTTTCTTGTTTT
>JAUPVZ010000055.1 GCA_030916795.1 Patescibacteria group bacterium | reverse complement strand
TTACAGTGCTCAAAAATGGTGATTTGGTGGTTTTACCTACCGACACCATATACGGTATTGTAGCCGTAGCGACCAATATTAGCGCCGTCCAGAAACTAGACACCGCTAAACAAAGACCAGACGGTTACCCCTATATTATTTTAATTTCTAGTATTGATGAATTAAGTTTGTTTGGAGTTTACCTTGATCAAAACATAAAATCGACTTTAGAGAAAATTTGGCCCGCGCCGGTGAGTATTGTCTTAAAAACCAACCACTTTGACAGTAGTTATTTAGGTGCCACCGACAGTCTCGCCTTCCGCTTGCCCAATAGTCCAAAATTATTAGAATTGATTAAAAAAACTGGCCCCCTGGTTGCCCCTAGTGCCAACACCTCTGGCCAGCCGACTGCAACAACCATCGCTAAAGCCCAAGATTATTTTGGCCAGAAGGTCTCATTATATATACCAGCCGAGACCGAGCCATTGGTCGGACAGGCCTCGACCCTAGTAGATTTTACCAGCCCTAGTCCCAAAATATTGAGGGCGGGAACAGTAAAATTAGACAATTTATGGTAATGGTCTAGACTAATTAAATAACTAATTTTTTAAATATGGAAATAAAACCAACGATAAATTATGATGAATTTAGTAAGGTTGATTTGCGTGTTGCCCAGATAATTTCGGCAGAAAGAGTCGAAGGCTCGGACAAACTATTGAAACTAGAAGTAAGGTTAGGCGAGCTCAAACGTCAGATAATAGCAGGTCTAGGCAAAAAATATGCCCCAGAAAACTTGATCGATAAATCAATAATTATTGTAGCCAACCTAGAGCCCCGCCAGCTTATGGGCCTCACCAGCGAAGGCATGGTCCTCGCTGCCGATAGTGAAAGCGGCCCGGTAGCCCTGACCCCATTAGAAGAAACTTTATCCGGTTCTATAATTAAATAAGTCATGCAAACAAAGAATATACTGGTCCTTATTGTCGTATTGGCTATCACCATCACTGGTTGGTGGGTATACAAAAACGAAAAAACCGTCTTGATAACTTCCTTTGACGAATGTGTTGCGGCAGGTAACCCTATTCTCGAATCTTACCCCGAACAATGTCGTACTGCCGATGGCCAAACCTTTACCCGCCCAGTAGAAGATACTCCGGATATAAGCAATTTTATTAGAGTTAGTAACCCTCAGCCAATGAGCGCTGTAAAAAGCCCTCTAAAAATAACCGGTGAAGCTCGCGGAACATGGTTCTTTGAAGCCAGTTTCCCAGTTGTACTGCAAGATGACAATGGTAAAATACTGGCCCAAGGGATAGCCACCGCCCAGACAGACTGGATGACCGAGAATTTTGTACCATTTGAAGCTGAACTTACT
This sequence comes from Patescibacteria group bacterium, assembly GCA_030916795.1. Lineage (GTDB taxonomy): Bacteria > Patescibacteriota > Minisyncoccia > Phycocordibacterales > XYD1-FULL-46-19 > XYD1-FULL-44-32. Next base: position 3,988 of record JAUPVZ010000055.1, on the reverse strand, counting down.
TTTGAACAACCAGAAACCGGCTCCGGTAAACTGATTCTAAAAAAAGACAATCCCTCTGGCTTACCGGAAAATGACAATGAACTAGCCATCCCGGTCCAATTTACAATCTGAAGGGAACCACCAACAGCCAAAAATTGTGTTATTAGTGGCTGTAGCGCCCAAATTTGTGGTGATATAGAAATGGCCAGCACCTGTGAATACCGCCCCCAATATGCTCGCTACAAGGGTGCCAAATGTGCGCGCAATGTAGCTGGTCGCTGTGCCTGGGTCGAAACCCCTACTTTGAAAGCTTGTTTGGCAAATAATAGCTAGAAAAATCCCCCGTCCGCCCTAGGGCAGACGGGGGATTTTTTCCCTAGCTCCCCTTCTGCCAGATATGCTACAATACCCCTACCTTTAAGAGTTAATTTTTATTTTATTATGGATGAGAAAAAGATACCCAATCTAGCCACCCCGGTTGCTGTAATCCTAGCCGGCCTTATTATTGCCGGAGCGGTAATATATGGCAACTACAATGACAACCCTTCAATCAGCGAAGGCACAGACGGTTTTATTGCCAAAAAGTTTATTCCGATTGACGAAACCGATCATGTACGCGGAAATGCCATTGCCAAACTAGCAGTGGTAGAATATTCCGACCTAGAGTGCCCATACTGCAAAATATTTCACCAAACAATGAATGAGATAATTGCTACCGATGGCACCACTATTGCTTGGTCATATCGCCATTTCCCAATAGATTCCCTGCACCAGAAAGCTTATTCAGAGGCCGTCGCCTCAGAATGTGCCACTATGCTGGGCGGGCACAGTGCATTTTGGAAGTTTATTGACGAGGTCTTTGCTGTCACTCCATCAAACGATGGTCTAGACCCAGCCGAACTACCTAAAATTGCCCAAAAAATCGGCCTCGATGTTGGCAAATTTAGCACCTGTCTAAAAGACGAGGCCACCAAATCGCGAGTTAATGCCGACTATGACAGCGGTATCGCTATTGGGGTGGACGGCACACCATTTGTTTTGATCGCCGTTAAAAATGGTCCTGCCTATCCAATATTCCAAATTGAACCAGCCTCTATCGAGGACAAAGCGGCTCGAGACCTGGCCGAAAAAGTTATTGCTGCCTACAGCGAGAATATCAAAAAAGCTCAAGGTAAATAATTAGATCGTAAAACCAAAACCCCCTCGGGCGCCTAGGCGCCCGAGGGGGTTTTGAGTTGGACCTTAATATCCTAACAATCTTTTAGCTTTATCATGCAAACGTATTTTCTCGTGGGCCTTGGCCTCAATCTGACGAATACGTTCACGGGTCACCCCAAATTCTTTACCAACTTCCTCTAGGGTACGCATCACACCGTCTTCTAGACCGTGGCGCATTTCCAAAATTTTTCTTTCTTTGGGAGTCAAATCACTAAGTATTTCTTGAATTTGGTCACGCAATATTCGGCGCGAGACCTCCTGGTCTGGCGGCGCAATCTTATCGTCGGCCACAAATTCGCCTAGCGATGATTTTTCGTCATCATCGTCGGTAGGTTTGTCGAGCGAAGCTGTACTCTGGTCAATTTTCTCAATGGTGTGAATCTTGTCCACTTCCACCCCCATCTCAGTAGCAATCTCTTGGGGCAATGGTTCGCGGCCTAAATCTTGAGACAGTCGTCGCACTACTTGTTTATATTTTGCAATCGTCTCCACCATGTGGACTGGGATACGAATAGTTCGAGACTGGTCCGCCAGGGCCCGGGTCACCGCTTGGCGGATCCACCAGGTGGCATAAGTCGAAAACTTAAATCCCTTACGAAAATCAAATTTTTCCACCGCCTTAAATAGACCTAGGTTCCCTTCTTGAATCAAATCAAGCAGGGTTAGATCAGAGCTGCGGCCAATATATTTTTTAGCAATCGAAACCACCAAACGCAAGTTAGCATTGGCCAAAGTCTTTTTGGCCTCATCGTCGCCTTCTAAAATCCGCTTGGCGAGCTCCCTCTCTTCGGCCCCAGACAACAGTTTATGCCGGCCTATTTCCTTTAGATACATCTGGACCGAATCAAGCGCTGCTTCTGAGACATGAGCCCGCGGTTTTGAGCTTGGTTCCAGATCATCCAGCAACCCACCCTCTTCCAAAACATCAATACCGGCCTCGTCAAATTGGGCATACAAATCCTCCAAAAAGAAAATATCATTTTCAATATTTGGAAACTCTTTCAAAAGCTCATTATAGGTGACAAACCCCCGGCTTCGGCCCTTGCGGACTAGGTCACCAACCCGCCCCGCAATAACATCTTTACCAGACTTATCGCCGGTAATAGTTCTAATTTGGGCCTTTTTACCCCCGACCACCGCTTTCTTTTTGGTGGTTTTTTTGGCCTGAGTTTTTGACTTAGCCACAACCTTTTTAGCTACTTTTTTAGCCGGCTTAGCTAGAGGTTTTTTAACTACTTTTTTGACAATCTTTTTGATTATCTTTTTGGCTTTTTTCTTTACCATTACTTTCTTTTTCGCTTTTTTGATGGCCATGCTTTTAGGGTTGATGATTAATTAAATTGGAAATATCTTGGCATTTTTCGAGGTATTTGTCCACGAGGGCTTCATCGTTCATCGCCTCGGCTTCTTTTAGCTTTTTCTGCAACCTGCCCAATTCTACTCTAAGATATTCATTACGGAATTGCAGGTATAAATCTTTCACTATTGCTTCAAAATTGGGCTTATCGGGGGGAAATGATATATCTGCTTCCATCAGCAATTCATCCTTTTGGGCTTCTAATTTTTCTAGATGAGCTCGCAGATACACCGTGCCCGCCAGATCTTCAATCTCTTGGTAATATAGATATTTAGCTAGATCATCACCTCCTCTCTGCCACCACAGACCAATAATCTGCCGCAAAATCCTGTGTTCCCTAGAGCCCATCTCACTTTTCGGAGCATAACTGTCTGCCTTATCCGCGGTATTCGGCGGGACAGAAGCGGTGGGCGTATTTTTTAAATCTTGCCAGATAATATCTTCGGGTAAGTCGGTGACATCGGCAATTTTTTTGACAAAGTGAGCTTGATCTATCTTGTGCGCCAATCGATTGACCAAAGTATAAATATTCTGGCGGATACTATGGGCCCTTTCTCTCCTATCGGGGTACTTTTTAATCTCGGCGGTTAAATAAAAATCTATAACATGACGACTATTCTGAACAATATCGGCCAACAGCTCCGGCCCCGCTTGCCCAATATCCGCCGGGTCTTTTCCCTCGGGCAAGGCGGCAATCCTCGCCTCTAGGCCCAGCTCCAGAGCCATTTCCACTGCCCGCCGCGAGGCATTAATCCCCGCCGTGTCGGCATCAAAAGCCATGACCAGGTTACCCGACAATCGCTTTAGTCGCTCTAGGTGATATTTGGTTAGGGCGGTACCCGAGACAGCTACCGTATTGTCTAGCCCACACTGGTGCATCATCACCAGGTCCATCTGTCCCTCTACCAAAATCGCCTTGTCAGATCGTCTAATAGCAGTTCTGGCTTTGTCTAAACCATACAAAAATTTAGACTTATCATAGACATTAGTTTGCGGTGAATTTAGATATTTTGCCTCTTCTTGTCTTGTCCCCTCTGGGTCATACAGACGCCCCGAAAAGCCCACCACCTTGCCATCGGTATCCACCAGCGGAAACATTATCCGCCCTCTAAACCGGTCATACAGGCGGCCAGCATTTTGACCATCGACTTTTTGGACCGCAAGACCCGCTCCCACCAAAGTCGCCGCCTTATAATCGGCTTCTGTTAGATATTGCGTTAGGTTTTGCCAACCGGCTGGGACATAACCAATCCTAAATATGTCGATAGACCCGGCGGTTAAACCACGTTTTTCTAAATACTGCTTTACGCCTGGTTCGGCTTGTAACTGCTTTTGGTAATAGGTTGTTGCTTTTTCCAACACCGCCAGCTCGTCATTGCGAGTCTTGTCTTCCGCTTTGTTGGAAAAATTATTTTTTAATTCCAACTTCAGCCC
>JAUPVZ010000054.1 GCA_030916795.1 Patescibacteria group bacterium | reverse complement strand
TGTGACCCTTCGCTACGAGATAAAATAATTCTCAAACTAAAAACCCGGCCGCGTAGCGGCCGGGTTGTTAGTTTGAGATTAGATTTTTTTATGTTATAACTCTTGGTAATTACTCATAGGGTTTGGAACAGAACTCGGGAGGCAGAGCTTTCCGGGGTTTATAATTTATATTTTATGTATAGTAAAAAAACGAAAATTGTGGCAACAATCGGCCCGGTTAGTGAATCGGCAGAAATGCTAGAAAAATTGGTTAAGGCAGGTCTAAATGTTATGCGTCTAAATTTTTCACATGGCGACTATAATGAGCATGGGGGACGCATAACCAATGGTCGGGCTGTGGCCAAAAAACTAGGTCTACCGCTAGCTATTTTGCAGGATTTACCGGGACCAAAAATCCGGATTGGTGAATTTTATAAAGAACGGGTCATGTTGAAAGCCGGTGATAAATTTGTTCTAACAACTGAAAAAAGGGTGGGTGATGAAAACGGAGCTTATATAAATTATGCCAAATTACCTAAAGAAGTCTCTAAGGGCTCGATTATTTTTTTGGATGACGGTAAAAAGAAATTAATTGTTGAATCGGTCAAGGGTGAAGAAATTGTTTGTAAAATTATTGTTGGCGGAGAGACAAAGGGTAAAAGAGGAGTAAATGTACCAGGGGCCTACCTGTCGATTTCATCCTTGACCCCAACCGACAAAAAACATGTCGATTTTGGTATTGAGCGGGGTGTTGATTATATGGCTTTGTCTTTTGTGCGACGCGCTAAAGATGTTAAAGACCTCCGGACTATTCTAGATAAGAAAAAAGCTAATATAAAAATTATTGCTAAAATTGAGACATCAGAAGCGATCGAAAATATTGACGAAATTATCGAGGCAGCCGATGGGATAATGGTTGCTAGAGGGGACTTGGCAGTAGAGGTGCCCAAAGAAGAGGTGCCAGTGATGCAAAAAATGATTATCAAAAAATGTAATAAAGTGGGCAAGCCGGTGATCACTGCCACTCAAATGTTGGAATCGATGATCCAAAATTCGGTACCGACACGCGCCGAGGTAAACGATGTCGCCAATGCTATTTTTGATGGGACAGATGCGGTGATGTTGTCGGAAGAAACAACCTTGGGGGCTTATCCAGTAGATGCGGTAAAGACGATGGCCGAAATTGCTGCTCATACCGAAAAGCATCTAGAATATGAAGAAATATTAAAAGGCGAGCATCTTGAGCTAAAGTCGGTGACTGATGCTGTTAGTTTTGCGGCTTTAAATTTGGCCCACGAGGTAGAAGCTTCGGCGATTGTGGCATTGTCAGCTTCGGGTTTTACGGCTAGAAAAACTTCTCGATATAAACCAGCTCGTCCAGTCTTTGTGATTACTCCAGAGGAAAAGTCGTATAACCGCTTGGCCTTGTCTTTCGGCTGCTATCCGATTTTGATTTCCCATAACTTTGAATCCTTTACCTCTATGATGAAAGAGGCAAAAGAGCTTTTGCTAAAGAGCAAATTGGTCAAAAAAGGTGATAAATTTGTGTTAATTGGTGGAATACCATTTGGGGTAGCGGGCGCGACCAATACAGTATCAATTCAGGAAGTATAAACATTTATGTATGTCCAAGCTAAAGTTCACGCGGGAGCTTCGGCAGATAAACTGGTAGTGATTGGTGAAAATCGGCTAGAGATTTGGGTCCGGGCAAAAGCCAGGGCTGGAGCCGCCAATTTACAGGTAGTAAATTTGGTGGCAAAATTTATGGCTAAGTCGCCAAAGGAGGTAAGAATAATAAATGGTCATAATTCGCCGTCAAAGCTTTTGGCGGTAAAGGACTAGTTTTAGCTTTTACCTAATCAGAGTATAATTATAATATTATTCTCTAATCCCTACGACTATGAAAATTAGCATCAAGGCGACAAATATAGAGATAACGCCAGCGATCGAGCAGTATTTGTTTTACAAATTATCAAAACTAGAAAAATACCTAGACGAGTCAGAGAGTGAAGCTTTAGTAGATGTCGAAATTGGCAAGACGACCGAACATCATCGCCATGGGCAAGTCTTCAAGGCGGAAATAAATTTGGTTGTGCCTGGTCAAGTGATGAGACGAGCCAATATAGAGGGGTTTGATCTATATTCGGCGATTGTTTCGGCGCGAGATGAGATTGTTAGCCAGATTAAAATTTCTCAAGATAAAAATACCACGATGTTTAGGCGGGGAGCGAGAAAGATTAAAGATATGATGAGGGGTTATTAAACTATTGCAAAATGAATAAAAATATAATCGGAATAATTATAGTGGTTGTTGTGGGCGTGATGGTATTGGTAGGTTTTATTAACAAAAACAATAGTAAAAACATTATGGATCAAGGAGATAGTGTGGCGACAACCACGGTAGATAAATATGAGGCAAACCCGGTAGCGGTATTTGAAACCAATCAAGGAACTTTTAAGGTTGAGCTCGAAATGAATAAGATGCCGGTAACAGCGGGCAACTTTGTAAAACTCGCCCAAGCTGGTTTTTATGATGGGACCCGTTTCCACCGCGTAATAAAAGATTTTATGATTCAAGGTGGCGACCCTTTGACCAAGAGTCAGCCCGAAAATGTGGCGGTTCATGGTACAGGGGGGCCTGGGTATGCGATAGCCAGATCGGAAGAG
>JAUPVZ010000053.1 GCA_030916795.1 Patescibacteria group bacterium | reverse complement strand
ACTTCTTTTTATCAGTCTTTATTTTTTTGCTTTCTATCTCAGCCCACAAAAGAAGCAGGTTATTTACAATCGAACGTTGGGCACCTGAACCAAGATTCATTGGATCTTCCTCAACCCCTGTTTCATTTGAAATCAATCTTAGTTTGGCTCCCGACAAAATAATGTCTTCCGGAGAAGGGGCTGAAATTGATATTTGAGATTTTAAACCCCAACCACTAAGTCGGCTTGATAAATTTTCTTCAATCTCAGTTACACTTCTAAATTCGCCAGTTGCTTTAACTGGACTTTTTAAATCATTCGCAAATTCCTCAGTATTCTTAATAAGATTATTCCATGAAGGAAGGTCGGTGAGCGTTTCTGTAAGTATTCGACTTATTAGTTTTGAAAATAGGGATGATTTTGTCTTTTTCAATTCCTCCCCTAAATCTTTGACGGCGGGAATATAGATAACAGTTCCTAATTTTCCTACAGCAACATTTTTTGCTCCGAAAAATTCTTCCTCTACTTCTTTTATTTCACCAGTTGTCAAATCTTTAGTAAATCCGTGTGACTCACCTTTTAAAGAATCTCTCGTGTATCTTTTAACTACAGAAAGAGTGTTACTGGGTAATTTGTATTGCTCAGGAAGCTGTGAAAATTCATCGTCGGAAAGCTTGTACTCCATAGTAATCTCTATCGGCTTATTGGAACCATCTGCTCGGCAAAAGTCCTCAACTTTCACATCATATTCACCATAAAAAGCTCTGATTGCGTGCATTACTGATGATTTACCGGCATTGTTTTGACCGACGAACGTCCACACATCATCGAGAGGCCCGTCTATTTCAACTTCTTTGATTGAGCGGAAATTATTTATTTTTATTAATTTTATTTTCATATAATGACTTTCTTATACTTCAATTTTTGACCATGAATCATTTACTACAATAATATGATCAATAATCTTAATATCTATAATTTTTCCAGCATGGATTAATTTTTTTGTTATCTCAATATCAGCTTGCGAGGGTTCCAAATCTCCAGAGGGGTGATTGTGGGCAAGAATAATTGAAGCGGCATTATTTTTGATTGCACCCTCAAACACTTCCCGAGGATGAACAAGACTTTCATTAAGAGTTCCAATAGAAATAACTTCTCTCTGTATTTCTTGGTTTCTACTATCTAAATAAAAAACTGCAAAATGCTCTTTTTTACTTCCTCGAATATCTTCCATTCGTTCCCAAACATCTTTAGGCGAAAGTAAAATTGATGATTTTTTGCCTTTCAACATACGTTTACCAAGCTCAAAACAAGCAATAATTTCACAAGCCTTTACTGGCCCCAATCCACGCATAGTCTTTAATTCATCAATTGTGATATTTATAAACTTTTCATTTTCAAATTTTTGTAAAATCTTTTGAGCTAATTTTAAAACATTTAAGTCTTTTGTACCTGTTCGAAGTAGAATCGCCAAAAGTTCAGCGTCAGACAATTTCCCTGGACCATACTTTTCCATCTTTTCTCGCGGTCTATCAAATTTTGGAATGTCCTTAATTTTTGGCATAAATTTATTTAAATAGTTCTCCTCCCCCAACTTTTTCTACTTCACCTCATACTCCCACCCGGCCTGCCAAGCCCCGCGCTTGCGCCAGTCACTGGCAAAAGCCTCGTCCCAACTTTGCCCTTTAAGTAGCACATCCAGCGCGAGTTGGGGTGCCTTGTGGGCCACAATAGCAATATGTTTACCATCATAATCCCGCTTCAGGTCGGCAAGGAAACTCGCCACCCGCACCCTTACATCTTCATAACTTTCGCCACTGGGCATTGGCGTGGTGATCGACTTTTCCTGCATGGGCTCCACCTCGACCGAGGGGTGGCCATTCAACTGGCCATAATTGCACTCGCGCAAGCGCGCGTCGCTAATGATCGGCACGCCGGAATCGCCCCAAGTGATATGGGCCGAGTCTACCGCCCGCTTTAGGTCTGAACAAAAAATCGCGTCAAACTTCTGCTCGCGAGTCTGCTCCACCAATTCTTCCGACTGCTTTACACCCAAGGCCGAAAGTTCCGCATCTTTCCACCCCGAGGAAACATGTGCCTCATTATCCACCGTCGTCCCATGTACAAAATAGGTAATCTTAACCGCCATGATTATATAAATTTAATCTATTTCAGCCAATTCTTGTTTCACTTTTTCTAGTTCATCCATCTCAAATATGTTAACATCTTGAACCCATATTTGCCATTTTGCCGGAGTCTTGTTGACACATTACTATAAATAGTTTGATTTGTGGGCTTAAATGCGCTGTATCGACGAAATTGCCGAAGCGATGTGAGACGCGACCAAGTACAAAACATTCCCCCGCCAGCGAAGCTGGCGGGGGTTTATATTTTTTTAAATATAAAAAATAGCCTGGGGGCGAAAGCGCTCCCAGGCCAGTGTGTGACACAAAAATTCAGACAATTCAAAGGTAGGACTTGCCGGCGGTCCGGCTGATGTAAAACAGCCCACCGGCGACTAGGGCTAGCACCAGCCCCATAAGTCCAAAAGTGCTGGCGGCGGGTACCGGCAGTGGCCCATCGTGGGTCTGCCAATCGGCGCAGTCGAAACCAGTGGGACAGGTCCCCGGTCCGGCTGGGTCGCCCCACCAGGAGTGGGTAATATTCACCGTCTCCGTGGTCTCGTTCACACAACTTTCGACGTTGTAGACGAAGCGCGAATCCGGGAAACTAACACCAGTGCTCGTACCCGCGACGTACAACCCATACGGGTTGTCTTCGAAGGTGTTGCCAGTACCAGTTGCCCCAAGGACATCATAGAGCCAGAGCCCTATGCCATATCCGCCAGCGTCATCACTGTTGGAGAAGGTGTTGCCGATAAAGGTTGCACTCCCGCCGTAGACCAGGTTGAACTGGTTTTGGTCGAAGACATTGTCGGTAAAGACAAGGTTCTCCGCCTCATAGGTGTACAACCCAGCCTGACTGTCTTCAACGACGCAATTGGTAACCTGTAACCCGTCGGAAAAGTAGATGAGGAGGGCCGAAGCGGTCCAAGTGGCACCAGTGTAGTCGATGTTCCGCATCGTAACACCAGTGATACTACCGGTCACCCCACCTGACCCCGAGCCAAACTGAACGCCGTTCTGAGCGGTGACCGCCGTTGGACCGGCACCTGTAACAGTACCACCGTTCCACACAACATGTGTTGCCGGCGTGAAGGCCGTGCCGTTTTTCTGGAAGTTGTTAATATCCACGTCTTGGAGCTGCAAAACCGATGCTCCAGATGAACGAATACCAACACCGTGCTGGCTGCCGTCCAGAGGCGAGTTTACAATGCCCGTAACCGTTGACGACGATACACTAACTTCCGCATCGTGGACGAGAAGCCCCACGAAGCTGTTGTTGGTGTTACCTTTCCCGAGGCCGTCGATGAGAAGGTTCTGAATTACGACCCCACTTGTACCGCCGACAAAAACCACTGGTCGGAAACTGGTCGCCCCTTGGACCAAAGCCACCGGCATGGCATCGGTGGCGGCAATAGTGGCCCCACTCCCAATACCAATCAGGCTGATGGACTTGGTGACGAGCACCTGGCCCGCGTGCGAGCCGGTAACCTCAATCGTGTCGCCAGGGGCGGCCGCGTCGACCGCCGCCTGAATTGTCGGAAAGTCGCCAGGCACCGTGTAAGTGACCGGAGCCGCTTTCACATCAAGGGCAGACTCCTGGACTTTCAGGACATCGGACGCCGCCCAAGAAACTGCCCCAGAATCTTCTATGGGCTGGGCAGGTGGCAAGCTCGGCCCTTCGGCCGAAGCGACCAGTGGAAATACACTGGCCAGCGCCAAAAATACCAAACTCTTCTTACTCACAATAAGCACTCCTTGTATAGACCAAACAAAGCCCGGGTATCGGGCTTTTAACCAACTACAATTATAACATATTTAAGGAAATACCACAATAACCAACGCCTTGCTGTTTTCTTGCGCTAAAAACAGATTAGAGCGCTAAAACTTCATCAATACGAACTTGATCCACAAATTCTGACACATGGCTAACCAGAATCATTGCCCCTTCAAAATCAGACAAAGCTTTGGCAATAACCGGCAGGTGACGAAAGTTTATATGGTTGGTCGGCTCGTCTAAAATAAGTAGCCCTGGTCGCTCTAGCACCAAGCGCGCAAAAGCCACCAGCCCCTTTTGCCCTTCGGACAAGTGGCCGATTTTAGTATCGATAAGCTCGCCCCTGATCAGGAACCCCGCGGCGACCGCCCGCATTTTTTCTTCATCGGGTTTTGCCATAACAGACATGAGTGACCGGAAAACAGTATCTTCAAAATTGAGCGTGGAAAAATCTTGGCGATAATAGCCCACCTTTATACCCGCCCCAATCTTGGCGCCATAGGCGGTGCCAGTGGCGATTTTCTCGAGCAAAGTGCTTTTGCCAATACCATTGGGGCCAGACAAAAGCAGGTGCTGATTTTTGCGTAAGGAAATTTTGGTTTTTTTATCAACCGTCTTTCCATGCCTACCGGCAGGCACGCCTTTTTTAACAATCGTGTATGAACTAATATTTAACGCTTCACCGCTAATATCATCTTGAGTCGGAATAACAAAAGGGCGAATAGTGCGGTCTTCCTTGCGGACATCAATTTTCTCTTCTTCTAATTCATCGGCTTTTTCGCGCATTTTTTTAGCGACCACGCGCATCTTCCCACCCTTTTGGGCAAAAAAGTTGGCCTTGTCTTTGTTAGCCTGCACTTCTTTGGCCAGTTGGGCATTCTTCATATTTTCTTTTTCAATCCGGGCGCTAATTTCTTTGACAACATCAAAATAATTGCCTACATATTGTTCAATTTTGTGAGTGTAAACATCAAGATACAACACACCGTGCGTAAACGAATTTAAAAAGTCGGCATCGTGGGAAATAACAATACAAGTCTTTTTATAATTGACTAAAAAGTTGGTGAGATGTTCGATGCCCGCCTTGTCGAGGTTGTTGGTTGGTTCATCTAAAAGTAATAAGTCTGGGTCTTGGATTAGCGCC
>JAUPVZ010000052.1 GCA_030916795.1 Patescibacteria group bacterium | reverse complement strand
TGGTGGGGAATTTATTTCTCTTCCTCCTTTTTAGTTTTAGTTTTTGCTTTTGGCTTGTCGGGAGTAGCTAGAACTTCTCCTTTTTTGTCACCAAACACCAGCGTCATCCTTTGATCTTTTGGTTCAAATAGGTTGATGGTAAAGGTGTAAGATTTACCCAATTCTAGTTTGGCCCGTAGGTCATTTTCATCGGCAAATTCGGAAATATGCACCAACCCGGCCACACCTTCTTCAATCGAGATTAGGGCACCATGTTTGTTGTACTTAATAACCACACCAGATACAACATCGCCTCGTTGCCATTTTTTCTCGGCTTCATGCCATGGATTGGGCTTTAGGGCCTTGATAGACAAAGAGATTTTGTCGTCTTTAACCTCGATTATCTTGGCGCGAACCTTGTCACCGGCCTTGTATAGGCCACGGGGATCTTCGACTAGGGACCAGTCCAGCTCGGAAATATGGACCAAGCCCTCCAAACCTTCTTCGATCTTGAGAAATACCCCAAAATCAACAGCGCCGGTAACTTCGCCTTCTACCACATCGCCCACCACATATTTATCGACGATTTCCTTGCGTGACTTATTGTCGGTGGTCTTTTCAGAAAAGATTAGCTTGCCTTCCTTTGGGTCAATACCAATAATACTTACCTCTAAAGCTGTACCAACCAATTTTTCTAATTCAAAAACAATTTTATCTTTGTCACCATCGGGTACTCGTGGGTAGTGTTCGGGTTTTAGTTGGGAAGCGGGGACGAAGCCATCCATCCCTTGCCATTCTAGGATCAAGCCACCCTTGTTGGCTTCCTTTACCGTAATCATAAAAACTTCTTTGTGCTTCATCGCTTTTTCGGCGGCGTCCCACATAATCGCTTGTTTGGCTTCTTTTAGAGAAAGCTCAATATAGCCATTTTTACCTTCGCTTTCGACAACCTTGGCAGTTACCGCATCACCGGTACTGATTTTTTTGATAATATCGCGAGCGTTTAAATACTCACGACCAAAAATAATACCTGTACCAAAGGGTGGGAGGTCTATATATAGAGTCATTTTTTCCTTACCAATGACCTTGCCGTCGATTAGGGTATCGGGGGCGGGTTTGACCGTTGTCTGCTTGGCAATATCATCCATCACCGAGACTGTCTTGTTGGCCTTTTCTTCGTCGAGGCCAGTCAAGACAATTTTGTCTTCATTTTTCTCTTCCATAAATTATTGATAATTAATTCCAGTGGTTAAACCGGAACCTTGTCTAGGCCAAAATTAAGCTTTGGGCTAAAAATATTGACTTCCGACAAGACTTTTAATAGCGCCAAGTATTACATAAAATAGGCATTCTGGCAATATTTTAGGCCAAATAAACTACTTTCAATTTTAGATAGATTTTGTTATAATATATGTATGGTTATTACGTACTTAGGCACCGGGTTTATCAAAGTGACTTTTGGGGACACGGTTATTGCCCTAAATCCAGTTAGTAAAGGCACAAATGGCAAGACTGCTCGTTTTGGGGCGGATATTGCCATGGTTAGCGCCCCTTTGCCAGCTTTTGCGGGGGTAGAGGGACTGACTGGCGGTGGCAAAGAGCCATTTATTGTCGATGGGCCGGGTGAATATGAATATTCCGATATTTTTATTAGAGGGTACCAATCGTCGGGTCCAGAAGGGACAATCAATACTATATATAGCTTTATATTAGAAGGGATGAGAATCGTCTCTTTGGGGGTGTTGGCAAGTAGCGACTTGGCGCCTGAAGTAATCGAGGATATTAGTGGGGCGGATATTTTGTTTGCTCCAGCTGGTGATGAGGGCAGTATGAGTGGGCGTCTGGCGGGCAAACTAGCTTCATCTTTGGACCCTAAAATTATCATCCCAGTCTTACATGGTGGGGCCAAATCTGACGGCCTGAAAGAATTTCTGGACGAAGCGGGCGAGCCAGCCGGCGGGGTACAAGACAAGTTGTCTATCAAGAAAAAAGATTTAGAAGGTAAAGAGGCCGAGGTGGTGGTGTTGGAGGCGGTCTAAATGTGTGGCCATGTCTTATCTGAAAAATCAATTTGAAAAGATAAGTAATTATCCCGAAGATAAGAGGCGACAGATTTTGGTTTTCTCGACAACTGGCATCACCTTGTTTATCATTGTTTTGTGGTTATTAAATATATGGCTTATTAAGAACGAGCCGGTACCAGATTTAAATGACAAAAATTCCCGCGCTAATTTTAAAGAAGAAGTTTCCAAAATTGGTAGCGGTATTAATTTATTGAAGCAAACAGTAAAAGACCAGTTCTAAAATTATGGCCAGCAAGAATAAAAACGATAAACCAGAAGAAGTAAAACGCTCGATTGAAGATGGGATACGTCCCGTGAGTATTTCGCGCGAGATGCAGGAGGCATATCTCGACTATTCGATGTCGGTGATTGTGTCGCGCGCCTTGCCCGATGTGCGTGATGGGCTAAAGCCGGTGCATCGTCGGATTCTTTTTTCGATGCACGAGTTGGGCCTCACGGCCGCGTCACGTTTTCGTAAGTCAGCCACGATTGTGGGAGATGTGCTGGGTAAATACCACCCCCATGGTGACTCTTCGGTGTACGAGGCGATGGTCAAGTTGGCTCAAGATTTTGCCACTCGTTATCCACTAGTGTGGGGCCAAGGTAACTTTGGGTCTATCGATGGTGATGGAGCAGCGGCTCACCGCTATACCGAAGCCAAGATGACCAAAATCGCCGGCGAGCTACTGCGTGATATTGAAAAAGAAACTGTTGATTATATTCCAAACTTCGACGGCGAGCGCAAAGAACCAGTCGTCCTGCCCTCAGTCGTACCCAATCTTCTTTTAAATGGGACTTTTGGTATTGCGGTTGGTATGGCGACCAAAATCCCCCCTCATAACTTGAGCGAGGTAATGGATGCGCTTATTCATTTTTCAGACAATCCTAAATCTACCAATGAAGACTTGCTTCAATTTGTAAAAGGCCCGGACTTTCCGACGGGTGGTATTATTTTCAATCAAAAAGATATTCATCATGCCTATATCACTGGGCGTGGTGGGGTGCTGGTTCGTGGCGAAGCCGAGATTGTTGAAACAAAAGCGAGTCAAAATCAAATCATAATCACTTCTATCCCATATCAGGTCAACAAGTCGGAAATGATTATCAAGATGGCCGATTTGGTGCGCGAAAAGAAAATCGAGGGGATTAGAGATATTCGCGATGAATCAACCACGACCAAAGACCTGCGGGTGGTTGTCGATCTAAAGACCGGCAGTCAACCACAGAAAATACTGAACGCTTTGTATAAACATACCGACCTAGAGACCACCTTCCACTACAATATGCTGGCGCTGGTGGGTGGTGTACCAAAACTTTTGTCACTGCGTTCTATTATTGAAGAGTTTTTTGGTTATCGCCAAGAAGTGGTGGTCCGCCGGACCAAATTTGATTTGGCTAAAGCGGAAGCCCGAGAGCATATCCTACTTGGTCTAAAGATTGCCCTAGACCATATCGATGAGGTAATCAAGACAATTCGCAAATCAAAAGATACACCGACCGCTCACGCCGCCTTGATGAAAGAGTTTAAGTTGTCGGACTTGCAGGCCACCGCTATTTTGGAAATGCGTTTGCAAAAATTGGCGGGTCTGGAAAGACAAAAAGTCGAGGATGAACTGAAAGAAAAACAAGCATTTATCAAAGAGTGCAAAGAGATCTTGGGAGACCCAAAGCGGGTTATCGCTATTGTCAAAAATGAATTTGTTGAAGTGAGAGAAAAATATGGTGACCCCCGAATGACCAAAGTGATAAAGGGTGGAGTTAAAGAAATAAATGTCGAAGACTTAATTGAAGAAAAAGAAAATGTCTTGGTTTTGACATCGGGTGGCTATGTCAAAAGAACCGATCCGTCGGAATATCGAGCTCAAAAGCGGGGTGGTTCTGGCGTGATGGATCTAAATGTTAAAGAAGAAGATTTTGTGACTATTTTCTTGACCGCCGGTACTCACGACGACCTCTTGTTCTTTACCGACAAGGGCAAAGTGTATCAGCTGAAGATGTACGATATTCCCGAGGGCAAAAGGGCAACCAGAGGCAAGTCGGTGATGAACTTTTTGTCACTGTCAGCGGAAGAAAAAGTTACCTCGGTACTCGCTTTTGACAAAACGACCGACCATTCAAAACTAGCGGTGATGATGGTCACCAAAAATGGTGAAGCTAAAAAGGTAAAGGCCGAAAGTTTCAAGGATGTACGCCGCACAGGGATTATTGCGATCAAACTAGAAGCTAATGATGAGTTGTTGTCTGTCTTTGCGGTGGAAAAAGGGGACACGGCCATTGTCGCTACTCGCGACGGCCAGAGTATCCGTTTTAAAGATTCGGATATCCGAGAAATGGGCCGGGCCGCTGGTGGGGTAAGGGCGATCAAGCTCGCCAAGAACGATTTTGTGGTGGGAGCTGATGTGGTCAAGGTGGCCACCGCCAAAGTAGATTTTCTAGTAATGGGCGAAAATGGCTATGGTAAAAAAACCAATTTGACCGAATACAAAGTCCAGAAGCGGGGAGGAACCGGTATAAAAACATTTAAGGTTACATCAAAAACCGGCAAGCTAATGTCATCACGAGTTTTGACCGAAGCCGAAAGTGAGATTGTGGCCATTTCTAAACAGGGTCAAATAATTAGAACTAGCTTGGATGAGATACCAACACTTGGGCGACAGACCCAAGGTGTGCGCATTATGAAGCTAAAAGGGGAAGACTCGATAGCATCTCTAACCTGTTTGTAGTAAAATATTTGATAAGTATTTACTTATCAAATGTTTTTACGACCAGAACAAATTTTAAATTATCTTCGTTTGGAGCCAGGGATGAAGGTGGCAGATTTTGGCGCGGGGCGAGGTGAATATATTTTGCCTTTGGCGCGCAAAGTGGCACCAGGTGGTCGGGTGTTGGCTGTTGATATCCAAAATGGCTTACTAGAAAAGATTGCTGGTGATGTAAAGACGACCAATCTGGCCGATATTGTAGACACTATCTGGGGCGATATCGAAACTAGAGGTGGCAGCAAGCTGGCCGACCAATCGGTAACGGCGGTCGTTTTGTCTAATATTATGTTTCAAGTAGATTCGGCTTATGGTTTGGCGCTAGAGGCCAAGCGGGTTTTATTGCCTCAGGGTAAAGTCTTGGTGGTGGAATGGAAAGATTCATTTGGCAATTTGGGGCCCGCTCCGGAAAAAGTTATCTCGCCCGAAAAATGTGAAAAGATTATGGCGGAAGCTGGCTTTCGGAAGGAAAATTATTTTGAAGCGGGCGACCATCACTATGGACAAGTTTATGTTTTGGCTTGAGATAAGTTATAATTTATATAAATGAAAACTGGTATTTTCCAAACTGTTTTACTAGTCATTTGTGGGGTAGTAATAACTGTCGCGGTTTTGATGTTCTCTGGTGTTTTGCCGGGGCTTGATATGGGGGGCGCCAAAAGTGTACCGACTATTGTATTGTGGGGGTCATTGCCTGAGCTGGAGATGAACCGGGTGGTAGAGAGTCTCAATACCGAATATGCCGATGTTTTTAATCTACGATATGTTTTTAAAAATTCAGCCACGATAGAATCAGAATTTGTCGACGCTCTGGCCCGTGACGCGGGGCCCGATGCCATATTTATCAGTGAAGATTTGGCAGTCAAACAAGCCGACAAATTTTACCCGATTCCCGACACCCTTCTTTCGATTAGAGATTTTCGTGATGCTTATGCCGAGATTGGTGAAGTGTATCTGCTCCCCACTGGGGGGATTTTGGCCTTGCCTTTGTATATTGATCCGCTGGTGATGTATTACAACCGCGATTTGTATGGCAATGCTGGTATCGCCAGCGTGCCTACCACTTGGTCTGGTGTTATCAAGAATCATTCACTTTTGACCAAACTAGGGGAAAGAGGGGTGATACTACAAAGTGGTTTGGCCTTTGGGACAGCTGGTAATATTGTAAATGCCAAAGATATTCTATCGATGTTGCTGTTGCAATCGGGCGCCAAAATATCGGTCTGGGACAGCACTACGGCCAAATATCGAGCTAGTTTGTGGGGCTCGACTAGTGGCGATCGGCTCTCACCTGGGGTCGCCGCTCTTGATTTTTATACCGCTTTTGCCAATCCGGTAGCCGTGACCTATTCCTGGAACGAGTCAATGCCCGTAGATAAAAGTTATTTTGCGGCAGGTAAGCTGGCCCACTATATTGGTTTTGCTAGCGAGTTGGCAGACCTGCGTAGCCGTAATCCCAATTTAAACATGGATGTGGCTTTTGTCCCGCAACGTGACAACGTGTCCAAACAAAAGACCTTGGCCCGGTTGGTGGCGGTGGCCTTGGTCAGGAATTCTAATAATCTCAATGCTACTTTTGCTATGACCAATGCGCTAGCTTCTGCCAAGTACGCGACCCAGATTAGCCAGATGGTAAATGTTGCGCCGGTAAGAAGAGACTTGCTTGGAGTGCCAGTCACCGACCCGTTCCAAGCTATTTTTAACAAGTCGGCTTTGTCTAGTGTCACTTGGCTAAACCCGGGGCGCGAAGAGACCAAAGCCGTATTTGATGAAATAATTAATAGAAAAAATTTGGGTCGCACCCCTAGCTCGCTTATTTTGCAAGACGCTAGCGAAAAGATGAATATTATCTATTCTCATCTATAATATGAAATTGTTTAACCTAAAGAATATCGGCATTGGCATATTGTTTCTTTGCCTCGGGGCTGGCTCGGTGTTGGCGGTAACCCCCAATATAGTGCAGGCACAAGACGCCGATAGTAGCCGGTTTATCATCTGTGGCCAAGACGGTGATACTTGCAATTTTAATGATTTAAAAAAGTTGGTTAATATTGTAATTGAATTTGTGATTTTTGAATTATCGATGCCGATAGCAGTGATTGCTATTATGTATGCGGGGGCACTACTCGTGCTAAAGGGCGACAAACCAGGGGAGAGAACCAAGGCCTATTCCCTGCTTAAAAATATTGGGATTGGTCTGGTGTTGATGTTGGCGGCTTATATTATTATCAAAGCGGTGGTGGTGGGCCTAGTGGGCACCAGACCCGCCAATGAAGTGGGGCAGTCATTAATTGATTTATTTAGACAATAGATATGAATAAAAAGTACATATTTGCATTTTTATTACCGTTGGTATTCTTTAGTGCCCCTTGTTTGTTGATAGCGGCGGGTAGTGATGATGATCAATCTATTACTATCGAAAACCCACTCAATATTTCCACTATCCAAGAATTTGTGGCTAGGGTCTTGGATATTGTGGTCACAATCTCGATGCCCTTTTTGGTGGTGATGTTTATTTACTCGGGTTTTCTCTTTGTCTGGGCGCGGGGGGATAAAGCTGGGCTTCAAAGAGCCAAAGACATCTTCTTCTACACGGTTATTGGTGCTGCTTTGGTGCTAGGGGCGTTTGTCCTGGCGCGAGCGATAGATGCTACCATCAAGCAGTTGAAAAGTGAGCCGGGGGTAACGGTAGTAGAAGTTTGGCAGGGGTAGATTATAATATTAGTTAATTATAAATAAGTTATTGTTATGACAAGAATAATAAATATGGTGGCCGTGGCGGTGGTACTTGTACCCCAGCTGGCTAGTGCCGCGACCGAGACTAGTTTGGGTGGGTTGTTGACCAAGTTTACAACAGAATTAGTTAACCCAGCGGTAGGAATACTAATGACTTTGGCCGTGGTCGCCTTTTTCTGGGGCTTGGTCAAATATATTTACAGTGCCGGTGCTGGTAAAGACGAGGGCAAGATGATTATGGTCTGGGGCGTAGTGGCGCTCTTTGTGATGGTGTCGGTTTGGGGTTTGGTTAAGGTTATTTCCAACACGATCTTTGGCACAGATGGCCAGCCCGGTGCGGCACCAAATGTAAACAATGTTTTGCCTGTTACTAGTAGCACACAAACTACCGGGGGTGCAGATGGCTCGGCGGCAATCGATGCTATTAATCAAGGGTATGACCCTTTGACTGACAGTGGCAATGATTGACTGCTTGTGGATTACTTTCGTGTATAGATAGGGAATACTTGGTAGAATTAGAGATATATTATTAAGGTCGTTTAGTAAAATTATAAGAATCATAATTATAAAATGTTAACAAATATTTCCCAGTTGATGAATTCCTTCACAGGTATTATCGACAATCTGGTTGGCATATTAATGACCCTAGCTGTCATTGCTTTCTTTTGGGGCTTGGTTAAATATATTTGGAATGCTGGCAATGAAGACGCCCGAAACGATGGTAAACATATGATGATTTGGGGAGTGGTGGCTCTCTTTGTGATGGTGTCTATTTGGGGCCTAGTAGGATTTATAGGAGATGCTTTTGGAGTTGATCAAAGCGGTCAGGTTATTGATCCTGATCAGCTAAACCCAAATAACTAAGTAAATTTTCTTTTGTGTTTACTATTGCCTATGCTGCGACCGATATACCGCTACTAAATGCGGTAACCAAGGTTATTGTTAACCCGATTATCGCCTTTATGTTTGCGGTGGCGGTAGTAGTGTTCTTTTATGGCTTGGTAGAGTTTATCTTAAATGCGGGCAATGGTGGCGATTTGGAGCCAGGTAAACAACATATGGTTTGGGGGGTGGTAGGATTGTTTATCATGGTTTCGGTTTACGGTATTTTGCATATTATTTGCAATACCATTGGGTGCAGTACTTAGAGATATAAAGGTTTGATAAAAACCGCCCCGTGAAATATA
>JAUPVZ010000051.1 GCA_030916795.1 Patescibacteria group bacterium | reverse complement strand
CTATGATAGCAGGAAAAGGAGGTATGTCAACCGAGCACTAATGACTCCTGTGGTGCTCGGTCAAATTAGACCAAATTAAATGACGTTGGAGGCGCCTTCGCCCCCAACGTCATTACCCCCTAGGGCATCCGTTGCTCGACTTTTACCATATCGAGCAAGGCCTCAACTTGAGCTGCAAAGTGCCCAAAGCTGTAGACATGATCCAGTTCCAAGCGGTTTTTCATTTCTTGAGCCAAAAACCGCCTGGCCACCATAATTGTTTCTCGCTTCTCTTCTGAGCAAGGTGTCGGTATCCATTTGGGCCAAAGGATGTTTCCATCCTCATCTATTGGCCACTTAATGTCCATCAAGAGATAATCGGGCTTTATCTCATGAGTCATATAGCGCCCGAGCGCAGACTCATAGTGAGTTTTTAAAACCCCGATATCAAAGAAATCTGGCACCTGGCCCAGACTTTCCAGCCGGAAAAAGTAAACGTGCTGGCAAAGGGCCGAGAGTATCGCTACCCTCTTGAGCCAAACCACACTCGCTCTGACCGGCTCACCCTTAAATTCTTGGAAAAGGGCTTCTTTGAAGGTCGGGTCCCCGTGACCGTCCACCTCTAGTGGAAAATGCATAACAATCACCCCCTCTCTGGTTGGTATAATGAGCAACAAGCAAAACTGATTATAGTTGTAGCACAAACCAAAAACCCCCGCTAGCGGAGCTAGCGGGGGTTTTTGGTTTTGTATTTTATTTCTTCCTCCCTTCAATAATCGCGGTTGCGACATTTTGTGGGATAATCGCGTATTCCGAAAATTCCATCACATACGAGCCACGGCCTTCGGTCATCGAACGCAAAGTGGTGATATAGCCAAACATTTCCGCTAGTGGCACCTTGGCACGAATCGCTTTTAGGTTTCCTCGGTCTTCCATTTCTTCTATTTGACCACGTTTAGATGAAATATGCCCAGTGATATCACCCATAAACTTATCTGGCACAACTACTTCTACCTTCATTACCGGCTCTAGAAGCACTGGTTTTGCCTTTTTGGCGGCATCTTGAAAGGCCATTGATCCCGCCAATTTGAAGGCCATTTCCGACGAGTCCACTTCGTGATAAGAACCATCATAAAGTTCTACTGAAACATCCACTACTTCAAAGCCCGCCTGAATACCCCGGCTCATACCCTCGCGGATACCTTTTTCTACCGGCGAGATATATTCCTGAGGAATCACACCACCCTTAATCGAGTTGATAAATTCAAAGTTAGATTCACGAACCACGTTTTTAGGAGCATCTTCTGGTTTAAGGGTTTTATCTAGAGGTTTGATACGCAAACGCACATGGCCGTACTGACCCTTACCACCAGATTGCTTAACATATTTACACTCGGCCTCTGCCTGCATCGTAATAGTCTCTTTATAGGCCACTTGGGGAGCACCCACATTGGCTTCAACATTAAACTCTCGCTTCATACGGTCCACAATAATATCCAGGTGCAACTCACCCATACCGGCAATGATTGTCTCCATAGTTTCTGGGTCAGATTGTACCTTAAAGGTTGGGTCTTCATCAGAAAGTTTTTTGAGAGCCATACCCATTTTTTCTTGATCGGCTTTTGTTTTTGGTTCGATTCGCAGACGGACCACTGGTTCTGGGAAATCTATCTGGTCCAAAATAATCGGGCTATTTTCATCACAAAGAGTATCCGATGTTCTGGTACTTTTTAGACCAACAATGGCGGCAATCTCCCCGGCATAAACTTCTTTTACCTCTTCCCGGTGGTTGGCGTGCATCCGGACAATTCGGCCAATTCGTTCCTTTTCGCCATTGGTTGAGTTGTAAACATAAGAACCAGCTGTCAAAACACCAGAATAAATACGAATATATGATAGTTGCCCCACAAACGGGTCACTTTGTAGTTTAAATACTAGGCCAGCTAGCGGTGCAGTATCACTAGACTCTCGCGTTGCGTCATCTCCAGTATTTGCATCTTTACCATGCACTGGTGGGATATCTAGTGGGCTTGGTAGATAATCTACCACCCCATCGAGGACCAATTGCACTCCTTTATTTTTTAGAGCAGACCCACAGAAAACTGGGACCAATTTATTGGCGATAGTAGCTTTGCGCAAGACCCTCTTCACTTCAGCCATAGATGGCTCTTTGCCCTCTAGATAAGCACTCATCATTTCGTCATCATGCTCGACAACTTTTTCGATCAATGCTGCTCGGTACTTTTTGGCATCAGCTAAAAAGTTTTCAGGGATTTCGATTTCTTTAATCTCATTACCCATATTGCCTTCAAACAAATAGGCCTTCATCCTAAGTAAATCAATAACTCCTTCATGGGCATCATCCTCGCCCATCGGAATTTGCATTCTAACCGCATTTTTGGTGAGTCGATCTAAAATAGTCTTGAAGGAATGGTCAAAACTCGCGCCCATTCGATCTAGTTTATTGATAAAACAAATACGAGGCACGTGATATTTGTCAGCTTGGCGCCACACTGTTTCAGATTGGGGTTCCACTCCAGCTACACCGTCAAAAACGACTACCCCACCATCTAGCACCTTGAGCGAGCGCTCGACTTCGGCCGTAAAATCTACGTGACCAGGAGTGTCGATAATATTAAGCCGATGTTTTAATTCGGTATTTTTAGAGTCGTAGGTCGGTGTCCAAAAAGCCGTAGTTGCCGCTGAGGTAATAGTAATACCGCGCTCGCGTTCTTGTTCCATCCAGTCCATCGTCGCCGCCCCCTCGTGCACTTCACCAATTTTATGAGAAACACCAGTGTAATACAAAACGCGCTCGGTTGAGGTAGTCTTACCAGCGTCAATGTGAGCAATAATACCAATATTACGAACCTTCTCTAATGGATAGTCGCGAGACATATATATACAAAATAAAACTTACTATTAATAAAATAACCTCACAAAACTTTGTCAGCTAACAGGTTTTACTTGCGACGAGCAACAGCAAAGTGAGCAAAGGCGCGATTGGCTTCGGCCATTTTGTGAACGTTTTCTTTTTTCTTTACCGCATCCCCTTCATTTTTGGAAGCGTTAACCAATTCGTCCGCAAGACGAGCGATCATTGGGCGTCCCGATTTGGACTTAGCCGAGTCAATAATCCAGCGCAAACCTAGAGCCAATCGACGTTCTGGGCGAACTTAGTGAGGCACTTGGTAGTTGGCACCCCCGACACGACGAGGACGAACCTCCATCTGTGGCCCTACATTGTTTATAGCTTGTTCAAATATTTCTACTGCCTCAGCTTTTGTTTTTTCTTTAACCAAATCAAAAGCACCATAAACTATTTTACGAGCTGTATTTTTTTTACCGCGCTCCATAACATAGTTAATAAGCTTCTCTACTTTTAGATTGTTGTAGACAAGATCGGGTTGCAAACGTGATGTTGGTTTGTGCTTTCGACGCATAGTTGATTATAAAAATTAATACTATTTAGCTTTTGGACGCTTATTACCATATTTCGAGCGGCCCTTGCGGCGCTTTTCAACACCAGCAGTATCGAGCACCCCACGAACAATATGATAACGAACACCCGGAAGGTCTTTCACCCGACCACCACGGATAACCACCACCGAGTGTTCCTGTAGATTGTGTCCCATACCTGGGATATAGGCGGTTACTTCCATCCCGTTAGTAAGACGAACTCGGGCAATTTTACGCAAAGCAGAGTTTGGTTTTTTTGGAGTAGTAGTTTTGACCTGCAAACAAACCCCTCGTTTAAAAGGAGAATTGTAATAAACAGGGCGATTTTTGTGCGTATTAAAACCCATCGCTAGCGCGACTGATTTGGATTTTTTGACTACCTTTTTTCGGCTCTTTCGAACCAGCTGATTTATGGTTGGCATAAACAGGCACCACTTTAATATAAACAGGCGATAAATGCAAGAAGATTGGCTACAAAACAACAATCCCCGACCAGTATGGCTACCATACTGGTCGGGGATTCGGCGAACAAATCATTGGGGGCGACTAATACAAACGCCCCCGGTCGGGCAACAACGGCAAGAATCATACCGATCCCGCCATTCCCGGGTTGGGTCCGCTGGAGGATAGTGGCAGGGGCACTGGCACTTGTCAGTGTCGCCAACCTTTTGCGGTGCAGGGTTTTCCATAAGCCCTCCTTTCTGGCCCCAGCTTAGCCCTAGACCCCCACTCCCGTCAACCAGTTGAACACCCACATCACCACCGGGGATACCAGATTGGAAATAAACAAAATAGCAATCAATATTAGCGCCAGCTGATATTTTTCCATTATTTGCTCAACATTTCTGTAGCGATATGGGATTAGAGCAAAGAGAATCTTTGAGCCATCTAGAGGTGGGACTGGTATCAAGTTAAAGGCCGCCAACCACAAATTGACCAGAACAATAAGCGAAACTAGCTCCAATACGCCCGCTGACAGACCAAAAAAAGGGGTTGCTCTTAAGATTAAGGTAAAAAAGGCCACAATCAGCAGGTTTGACCCCGGTCCCGCAAAGGCCACCAGCGCTGGTCCCCACTTGCCCGCCGACAGGTTATAAGGGTTAAATGGCACCGGTTTAGCCCAACCAAAAGGCATGCCTAAAATACTAGTAATAAACGGAATAACCACTGAACCAAGCGGGTCTAGGTGTGAAATTGGATTCAAAGTCAGTCGGCCCGCATGTTTGGCGGTAGAATCCCCCAAGATATAGGCCATATACCCGTGAGATACTTCATGGACAACCACCGACACAATAAGAATGGCAACAAAAAATATTATTTCTGGACCCATTTTATATGGTATTTACAAGATAATTTAGTCATGATAGCATATTCTAGTCTAATTTAAATAAATATATGAAAGCTTGCCCAATCTGCGCCAAGACCAGCCAAATGGTCGGGGGTTACTCCAACCGAGTGCGTGCTACAAAATTTAATCCGATTGCTAAATCCCGCAAACAACCCAATTTGCAGTGGGCCGCTTTGCCAGCTCAAGCTGGTGGAGGCAGAATCAAAATTTGCACTTCCTGCCTAAAGAAAAACAAACACCTAGAGATAAAGATGATTTAAAGGTCACTCGCCTAGCTTCCGTTTCTAAACACAGAAAACCACTCCAGCGAGTGGTTTTCTTCTGCGCAAGCAAGGGCCGTTTGGCCTCGTGCCTGCTGGCACAAAAAAACATAAGGCCAAAACCCTGCCGGCCTACACCTCCGCAAGGTTTTGAAACGGAACAAGGCTCGCTCGGATTAGGATGATATAAAAAACAAAAAAAGAAACCCCGGGGCGCCTGCGCGCCCCGGGGGGATTTTGTCACACATCATCAGGATCAAAGAATCTAATACCAGGCACCCCCTTCAACTGTTCGATCAGGCACCTGTGCCTCTCCTCTTTTTGGCACCTAAATATTTCTTGGTTCTCCTCCTGTTCTTTAATCCAAAGTTCAAGAGAATACAGAGCACAACATTTTGGACACTTGACCTCTGGGACTTCCCGATATATAGGAGTTTCTGAGTAGCCAGAGCCACCAAAAATCGGGTCTTGGACATTACACACAAACTCCAAACGGTTTTGATAGACCAAGGTTTCAGCACAATGTGGACACGTCGCCCTCATCGGGTAGGGTTTAGTGTCCGCGTTCCTTCGCGAGACCGCCCCCGCACCTTGATAGGGGTAATCTTCTTCGACTTGCTTGGGTTCATCCGCCACAATTATCACCTCCTTTCTATTAAAGAAAATATCATAAATATGCCTAAAGTACAGAAACACATTTTTTACACACAATATTATAGCCATCAGAAATAAATTCGATTGTGCCCTGTTTGGCCGTGCTGGCAGTAAAAATATTCATATCTTTTAGCCGGGCCAACACCTCTTGGTGGGGGTGGCCATAGCGGTTGTCACGACCAGCCGAAACAACCGCATATTGCGGATTAACTGTTTTTAAGAAAATCTCGCTACTTGAGGTGCGCGAGCCATGGTGACCAAGCTTTAAAACATCCGCCGTCAAATTATTATCTTTATTTTGAGCCAGGTATGTCTCAATCTCGCTAGGCAAATCACCAGTCAACAAAAATTCTGTTTCTTTGTAGGTCAGCTTCACAACCACTGATGCTCGATTGGTTTCCATCCCCTGCATATCTCTTTGAGGAAAAAGAATGTCCAGCTTCACCCCGTCACCCAAATCGATTTGTTGGCCAGCGTGGGCGGTAAAGCGGGCATCGGTTTCCTTTTGAGCTGATGCTGAAAAAAATTGAAAGTCCTCAGCGTCTTCGGTTTGACCATTGTCTAGCACTCCCGACACCTCGTATCGCTCAAAAACAAACGGCAAGCCACCAATATGATCAGCATCGGGGTGGGTCGCAATGACCAAATCTAAACTGCGATCATAAAACGGCAAAGCTTGCCCCAACACTCGCAAAATCTGTCGCCCCTTACCGCCGTCAATCAAAACCTGATTACCACTTGGACTTTCGATCAAAATCGCATCACCTTGGCCGACATCTAAAAATGAAACTTTTAGTAAAGACTTTTCTTGATACCAAAATACTAAATTCCAAATAATTACCGCGCCCAAAAATAGGATGCCGACAAAAACCCACCGTCGATATAATCTGGAATCAATATTCATTGTTTAATTATTATAACAAAACACCCCGGCCGCGTAGCGGCCGGGGTGTTTGGAAAAACTACTCGCTGTCTTTGGGGTCTTTAGTGGTATCGACTGTCTCTTGAGCAACGGGTGTTGCACCAGTTGCCTGTTGCAAGAATGTCGCAATCTGGGCAATGTCAGCCCGATTTTGCAAAGCCAAAGCCCGAGTCTGGTACACCATATAGGCATGAGCCACAAAGATGGCAAACACAATACCGAGAACAAAGGCAATGACAACGTTTTTGTTTTTTAAAACGGAAGCTGCTGCGGCCATGAGAAAATATTAACTACTAATACGACTAATTATATAGATATTTAGAATGGTTTCAAATCATTTTTATCTTCGGTTGTTGATAGATAATATTTAAACCAAAAAATCATTATCAAATACAAGAGTCCTACTACCCACCACGGGATCTCTGGCACCTGTATTGTGGCCAACGGGAAGCTACTAAAAAAATCTACAACCACCAACGCATAACTCAACAAAATAAAAGTTAAATAACTAAATATCAGCGACAAATAAACAGATACGAAACCAAACAACCCCGTCAGAAACCCTAAAAACATCACCAAGGGCACCACTGGTACTACTAAAATATTGGCCGGCAAAGCGACAATGCTTATTTCCCCTATCTTATACAACAACCAAGGCAAAACCGCTATCTGAGCAGCGATAGTTGTCGCCACAATAGCGCGTAGCCCCAACTTGTTACTAATCAAACCTAATCTTTTCTCAATTGGCGTCGATAAATAGATCAAACCCAAGGTCGCCAAAAATGATAACTGAAAACCAACATCATTGGCCAAGACCAGCGGGTTAATAACAACCATCAGGCTACCAGCAATAAATAGCCCCAAGGTGGCACTATATACCCGCCCCGTCGCCCGAGCCCAAATAGCAAGCAACGCCATAATCGAAGCTCTCACCACCGTGGCCCCACCGCCCACCATCACGGCAAAAAGCCCGATCCCTACTGCTCCAAAAAATAATGTTAAGTAAAAAGACAAGAAATATGACAAAAAGATCATAATCGCCTCCGCCACAATCGTCATATTATAACCAGACAACACCACAATATGAGACAACCCGGTTCGTCTAAACGCCGTATTAATTTCCTCTCCCAATCCTCTCCTTTCCCCCACCAACAAACCGGCCAAAAAGGAAGTCTGGGGTTCGGGAATAACTTCATTTATCTTTTGCAAAAATGCTTTCTTGATTTGAAATAATTTTTGATAAAGCCAAAAACCGTGACCGCTTTCTAGTATCTGCACCTTGGCCGATGCTACCTGATAATTTATCCCTCTAACTTTTAGATAAGAAATATAATCAAACTCCCGACCAGTATCGGTTTCAAAATTTTCTGGCTTAGACAGCAAGCCAGCAACTCTAATTAAATCACCATAATCTACCCTCTGATATGGCGATGTGACCACCAGTATTTTCTCTTTGGTCACCGTCGACCGCACGGTCAACCTCGTACTGTTGTCCCGCTCATCAGGACTGTCCACCACCACTCCATCAAATTGAACATCTTGGCCCAGATGCCCCCGAAGTGGTGACATATCGACACTATAATTTTGGAACCGCCAAATGCCGACCCCCGCTCCCACCAAAACAAAACCCAAGAAAAAATATAATAATCGGCGTTGTCTGCGTGAAAAATAAACAATTAGAAACACCAACCCCAGACAAATAACCGCCAATATTTCACCAGCTAGCCAAACTTTAGCAGGCGCTATAATTACCCCCAAAACAAAACCGACCGCTAAACAGAAAATAAACCGCCGAATCTTTTGGAACCTTGATCCTGGCGCGGTTTTATTTTCCAGCTCAAGCATTTTTAAATCATCTGCCCCTTATCCATCGCCTCATTGGCTAAGCCATCGGCAATCTGGTTTTGTTCTCTCCTAATTTCCATAATTTCA
>JAUPVZ010000050.1 GCA_030916795.1 Patescibacteria group bacterium | reverse complement strand
CTGGGCTACACACATGATACAATGGCCGTTACAACGGGTTGCGACGCCGAGAGGCTGAGCTAATCCTTTAAAGACGGCCCCAGTTCGGATTGAGGTCTGCAACTCGACCTCATGAAGTTGGAATCGCTAGTAATCGCGGGTCAGCTATCCCGCGGTGAATACGTTCTCAAGTCTTGTACTCACCGCCCGTCAAGCCAGGGGAGCCGGGAATACCCGAAGTCTCACTTCGGTGGGCCTAAGGTAAGTTCGGTGACAAGGGTTAAGTCGTAACAAGGCACGGCTAGCGGAAGCTGGTCGTGGAACTATTCCATTTGGAACGCTAAGTTTTACTTAGCTTACGAGGTTGATCGCTGTTTTGTTTTCATAAAACAGTTGGAGTGATGATTCTATGACTCTAAACATGAATCGGTGTCTCCTGCCACCTAAGCGGGAGTGGACGGAACACCGGAAAAGATCGGTAACGTGCGGGCTCTTCAATCAAATTTTCAATCATAAAAAACGGCCCCTCACGGGGCCGTTTTTTATGATGATTGACTTTTTGTCCATTTTGGGGTATTATTTTATTAGGCGCAAAAGCCACTCCCGCCCTGTGGGCGAGGAGTGTGGAACATACAGGTTGCTTTCCCAAAACCAGGGAGGGTCGAAGTTATGTTGAAAAGTTTTTTTCAGGGTGTGGCTAGCCTCCTGCTGGTCACCGCATTCTTTTGGGGCGGGTTGTGGCTGTCACTCGACAGCATCCTGCCACCAGTGGAGGTGGTTTGTACCTGGCCGGATCGGCAGGTGGTCCGCGTCCGGGCTGCCGAGGGAGACCATTGGGTCGCCAAGCCCGCTGAGTGGCTTGTGACCTATAATGGCCCCATCACTTATGTGTGGGGCCCGTCGGTGGAGCAGCTGGCGGAGATGAAATAGGAGATTGAGTTTTGTTGGCTTGGGTGATTTTTATATCGCCCAAGCCCTTTCTTTTTTCAATTTTTCTGGTATATTTTGACAGTAAATATGCGCGCATAGCTCAGTTGGTAGAGCATTCGACTGATACTCGAAAGGTCCTAGGTTCGACCCCTAGTGCGCGCACAAACGGAACGGAGTGGAGTTTGGGCGCGCACAGAAAGCAAACTGCTTTGCTTTCGTTAGGGGTCGAAAGACTTTTCGTTGCCGAGCATCTGTTAAGAATGTCTCAGCCGAAAAGTACCCGCCCCCGTAGGGGGAGACCCTGGTGCGCGCATAATCTTTTCTTCGCTTTTTTTCTCCCCCCTTGCCACAATTTTCCCATAAATTGATAAAAAAACTAAGTTAAATTATCTTATAATATTTACTTCGGGTATTAATTCAACCCCAAACATTATTTGGATTTTTGATTGGATATATTTAATAAACTCTTCTAAGTCATTAAAACTAGCTTGATTATAGTTTACTAATACGAGAGCATTTTTGTCGTAAGTACCCAAATCTCCAACGCGAATACCTTTTAGTCCCGCTTTTTCAATTAACCAACCAGCCGGTATTTTGATTAGATTCTCTCCTGTTGGAAATTGGGGTAGATCGGGGAATTCTTTTTTAAGTTTTTTTGCGTGGTTAATATCTATATACGGATTTTTAAAGAAAGAGCCAGCATTGGCTAAGGTCGCTGGGTTAGGTAGCTTAAGTGATCGAATTTCAATAATAGCCGCCCGAATATTTTGTAAGTTAAAAGCTAGGTCATGCTCAGACATATATTCTCTGACCCCAGGGTAGTCAATAATATCTGTAAAATTATAATTTTTTTTAAGTTTTAAAATTATTTCTGAAATAACAAATTGTCTCGGGTTTTCTTTAAAAATACTTGAGCGGTACCCAAAACCACAGTCGTGGTTTTTTATGGGTATAAATTCCTTTACTAGTGTGTCATAGGCTATTACTGTATCCAGGCAATGAGATATCTCTTGGCCGTAGGCACCAATATTTTGAATTGGCCCAGCGCCGGCGGTGCCTGGGATAGCCGACAGTGCTTCTATACCTGATAGATTATGAGCTACGGCGGTTTCGACTATTTTGTCCCACATTACACCTGCCCCAGCGCGGATAAATTGGCCGTCGACGGCCAATTTATTTATTGTCATTTTGCCAATCCGAATCTGATGGTGACCAGCCGAGAATATCGTGTTGGTACCACCTCCTAATATAAAGATAGACTCACCTTCTTTTTGGGCTTTAGAGACGAAAGTGGGGATTTGTTGTGGTAATTTTAAAACATCAAAACCAGAAACGGTGCCACCAATCATTAAGCTGAGATGAGGGGTAATATCCACTTGTTTTCTCATTTATATATTATATCATATAAGATATGATGAAAAAGGATGAACAACAGCTCGCGCAAGAGAAGCTAGGTAATTTTATTCGAGTTTTAAGAGAAAGAAGGGGTTTAACTCAAGCCCAATTTGCCAAGAGACTAAAAACGGTCCAGAGTGCGGTGGCTCGTATTGAGTCTGGGCGCCAAAATCTTACCACTAAAGAGATTGCCAAAATTGGTGAGGCCCTAGAGCATAGCTTGATTACCATCGATGAGACGATTGATTTTAGAGTCGAAGGAGGGCATAAGTTAAGCGGCTCTATCGAGACTAATCCGTCTAAAAATGGAGCTTTGGGTTTATTGTGTGCGGCACTTCTAAATAAAAACAAAACTATTTTAAGAAATATCCCTAAAATTGAGGAGGTTAAGAGATTAATTGAAATTTTTCAAAGTATTGGGGTAAAGGTAACCTGGCTTGGTGACCGTTCTGTGGAGGTGAAGCCGCCAGCACGGTTTATTATGGAGAATTTAGATATTGAGGCGGCTAAAATGATAAGGTCGATTTTGATGGTCATTGGGCCATTGGCTCATCGAGTGTCAACTTTTTCTATTCCCCATGCAGGTGGGTGCAAAATGGGCAATCGAACTATCGAAGCCCATAGGCATGGGTTGGAAGCTTTGGGCTATAAGATAACAACCAAGAGTGACCATTATTTGGTTTCCCTCCAAAAAACAAGACCAGCTGAAATAGTGATGTATGAAGCAAGTGATACAGCTACGGAAAATATTTTGATGGCCGCCGCCTTAATACCTGGTAAAACTATAATTGAATTTGCACCCCCAAATTATCAAGTTCAAGATGTTTGTTTTTTCTTAGAAAAATGTGGGGTTAAAATCGAAGGTATTGGTACCACAACATTGGTTGTGCATGGGGTTAAGGAAATAAATATACCGATCGAACATACCAATAGCGAAGATCCAATTGAGGCAATGTTGTTTATTGCGGCAGCTATTGTTACCGATTCACATTTAACTGTCACTAGGGCCCCGATTGATTTCCTAAAATTAGAGATGGTTAAATTAAAAAAAATGGGTCTTAAATATACTACCTCTAAAGAGTATCTAGCCGACAACGGACGAACTAAATTGGTAGATATTATAATAAACCCCTCCAAATTGGTTGCCCCGCCTGATAAAATCCATGCCCTTCCTTATCCTGGTATAAATAGTGACAACCTACCATTTTTTGTTCCAATTGCTACACAGGCTAAAGGAGTGACGATGATTCATGATTGGATGTGGGAAAATCGGGCAATTTATTTTACTGAACTAAATCGTCTCGGGGCTCAGATTACTTTAGCTGATCCTCATCGGGTATTCATCCAGGGGCCAACTAAATTAAAAGCGTCCCAAGTAGTTTGTCCACCTGCTCTTCGTCCAGCCGTAATCGTACTGATTGCAATGCTCGGTGCCGAAGGGGTATCGACTTTGCGTAATGTATATTCAATTAGCAGAGGGTATGAAGATATTGCTCAAAGGCTAAATAAAATTGGAGCCAAAATCGATATAATTAGAGGTTTGTAATATAATTTCAATATTGTGCAAAGCTATAAGAAATTTCTAAAAGGAAAAAAAATTACCATAATGGGCTTGGGTCTCAACGGTGGAGCTCTTAACGACGCTAAGTTTTTGGCTAAACAGGGGGCAATTTTAACCATTACTGATATCAAAACGGCGGAAGAATTGAAGCCCTCTGTCGATGCTTTGGCTGGTTATGAAAATATAAACTACGTTTTAGGTGAGCACCGACTGGAAGATTTTTCCGCCCAAGGCGGACCCACCTCGGGTGGGCCGGACTTTGTCCTCCAACCCGGCAATGTGCCACTAGACTCTATTTATTTGGCCGAGGCACGGAAAAATAATATCCCGATATTTGTTAGTGAATCGCTTTTTGCCTATCTTGCTCCAGAAGTACAATTGGTCGGAGTGACTGGTACTCGGGGCAAGTCGACCGTGACTCATCTTTTGTATGAGATATTAAAGAATGGCCTAAACCTCCCCTCTGGGGAGGTCGGCCGAAACAGCTCTGGCCGAAAGCTGTTTCTAGGGGGCAATGTTCGTAATGTTTCCACTTTGGCACTACTTGAAGAAATACAAGCTGGAGATATGGTGGTAATGGAGCTCGACTCGTGGGCGCTACATGGCCTCGGTGGTATCAAAAAAAGCCCACACCTCTCGGTCTTTACGGTTTTTATGGACGACCACCTAAACTTTTACAAAGGCAATCGAGATTTGTATTTAGAAGACAAAGCCCAGATTTTTCTCCACCAAACCACTGAAGATATTTTAATCATGGGTTCGCAGGCCGAGCCACTGGTGCGGGAAAAATATGAGGGCCAAATAAAATCAAAAATCGTCGTGCCGGCTAGTTTGCCGGAGGACTGGCAACTTAAAATGCCCGGTGAGCATAACCGCTACAATGCATCACTTGCCGTAGCGGCCGCGCGTGAGCTGGGTGTAAGTGAAGAGAAAATAAAGGAGGTGGTGGAGAGTTTTCCGGGTTTGCCGGGCCGGCTCGAATATTTGGGCGAAAAAAATGGCATTACTTACTACAACGACAACAATGCCACGACCCCGGATGGAACAATTGCCGCCGTAAAATCCTTTCCAAATTTTAAAGGTAAAATCATTTTGCTGGGTGGGGGAGCCGACAAAGAACTAGACTTTGCCGAGTATGCAAAAGTTGTGCCAGCTTATGTCAAAAAATTTATTTTGTTTACCGGTAAAGCCACCGAGAAAATAAAGGCAGTTTTGTCGGTGGGGGCGGAGGTGGTAGTAGTAGACTCGATGGCCACTGCTTTTGCCTCGGCAAAAGCAGTGGCTGAAACTGGTGATATGATATTACTATCACCAGGGGCCGCCAGTTTTGGGGTGTTCCAAAATGAGTATCAACGGAATGATCAGTTTGTGGAGGTATTTGGTTCCTTATAGGGTTGTTTACTTAATTTATTTGACAGATAAAAATTATTTTGATATAATGATAAGTAGAGATAGTGAATGTAAGTAACTATCAAAATGGTCTCTAAGACAAGAGTAAGAGAAAGGAACATCCACCATGAGTGGCACACCCTTGATCCCAGGTTGGTACATCAATTTTCAGGCGGCAGTATTGAAGTCGTTGCCTCGTCCAGGGGAAATTGACCAAGAAACTGCCAAGCGTTATGAAGATAATCAAGCGAGATTGAAGGAGAATCTAATCGAGGGGTTGATTGCACCCAGGCCGGTTACACCGACAACCACAGAATGGAAAAAAGATGAAGATGGCAACATCTGCTTCACTGTGGTTTCCAATGGGTTTACTAACTACCAGTGGGAGGATTACCTCAGACGCTATGCTTGGCATATTGGCGATAGGGCGGAGAGGATGCTTCTTAATTTTGCATCTGAACCACCGACCAATGGGGTTGTCTACAATGTTGTGGTGTATCCGAGCAAGAATTACAACAACAACGGCGGAAGTATCATGATGGAACAGATTCGTGCTGTGGCCAAAAAACGCAATTGGGGTAAGCCTCATTGGGAGGTTGCTTGCCTTGTTCGTAACGCGTTTTTCGACTGTCAGTTGAAATCTATGGGTTTCAAAACAATCGTCGTTATGCACGAACCGTTTCGGATCCCTGACAAAGGTTTTCCTGACGGCAACCTGGAGGTGTTTTCTTGTCATGGCGAAGGTGCTGGTCGGTGGTTATTTGACTACGGGGACCCGTTTCCTGGAAAAGAGAGGAATGACAGCTTAGGCTTTGCTTTCATCGTCCCGTGACCCGTGACCCGTGATCAGATGTCGCGTACCGCCGCTAGCGTTAGCTAGTGGCGGTTTTTTGTTTTTATACTTAGAAAATGTTTAAATTAAAAAATGATTCATAAAAAAATAAAAATTAAACCTTTGACCTTGGAGACCGTGCTTACGGTCATCGAAACCAGCGTTGGCTCCAAAATGTTTCAATCGGCTTTTTTCCTGGTGGGTAAAGACAAAAAAGATATTTTAAATAAGGGAGATTTGTCATGTGCTTTCTTTGTGTCGGGGGTATTAGCCATGTTTGGCTTGGTCGACAAAGTCCATGCGACAGTAAGTGGGACAGCAAAAGCACTGGAAACGGCCGGCTGGCAGAAAACTAAAAAACTCGTCCCTGGGGTAGTGGTGGTGTGGGACAAACCACAGGATGGAAGCTTTGACCACCAGCATATAGGTTTTTATCTAGGCGACGAGGTGGCGATTAGTAATAATTCTAAAAAGGGGACACCGGCCAAACACCATATAACTTTTGGTAAAATAGGCACCCCAAAGTATCGCCCAATAATTGTGATGTATAAGCATAAAAATTTGAGTAAATAACCCCTAAAAACCGCCAGTAAATTGGGCGGTTTTTTGTTTTCTACTTAACAAAATGTTTAAATGTAGCGATGAATATTGATTTAAAAAATATTAAAAAAGTTCACTTTATCGGCATTGGGGGGATTGGTGTTTCCGCGGTTGCCCGGATGATGATGTTGGAGGGGAAAGCGGTAAGTGGCTCCGACCAGGGGTCGTCGGTAGTGACCGAAGAACTGGCCAAACTAGGAGCGACTATTTATACCAGCCAAAAAGCCGAACACATATCGGCTGATATAGATTTGGTTATTTATTCCATTGCCGTACCACCATCGAACCCCGAGTTTGGGAAAGCCCAGGAGCTAGGTATACCGATGCTGACTTACCCCGAAGCGCTGGGGGAAATTAGTAAAGATAAATACACAATTGCTGTTTCTGGTACCCATGGTAAGACGACAACTACGGCAATGATTGCCAAAGTTTTTCTCGACGGAGGACTTGATCCAACGGTAGTTGTCGGCTCGTTTTTAAAGGATTACAAATCAAATTTTATTGCTGGCGCGGGTAAACCCGCCCGCCATCGCAAGCCTGGCGCTAGCTCAGGCGTTGCGGGCGGGTATTTTATTGCCGAGGCTTGTGAATACCGCCGGTCGTTTTTAAATCTCTACCCAAATATTTTGGTAATTACTAATTTGGAGGAAGACCACCTCGACTACTACAAAGACCTCGCGGATATCCAACTAGCGTTTAAAGAATTGGCCGAGCGGGTGCCGGCCGATGGGTATATTGTTTGCAACACCGCGGACCCTCACCTCCTGCCTG
>JAUPVZ010000049.1 GCA_030916795.1 Patescibacteria group bacterium | reverse complement strand
GATTGATCAGAGATATGAAGATATGGGTAGAGACCTAATCTGTCGCAAAGGAAGCGAAACCTTAATCATTCAATGTAAGTATTGGGCTGAGTTCAGGACCATATATGAAAAACATATCTTTCAGCTGTTTGGGACTATCTTTGAATACAAAGAAGCACATCCTGAGGAGACGGTGAGAGCTATCTTTTATACCTCTACACAGCTTTCTCCCTTAGCTCGAAAGATTGCAACAACCCTAAATATTGAATTATTTGAAAGCTTCAAATTTGATAAAGCCTATCCTTGTATTAAGTGTAATATCAGTACCCTTACTCAAGAGAAGATATATCATCTTCCTTTTGACCAAAGATATGATGATACTAAAATAGACAGAAAAGGAGAGAAATATTGTGCAACGGTTGCAGAAGCTGAAGCACTGGGATTTAGAAGAGCATTTAGGTGGCATAGTGAAGAAAAATGAATGATAAAAAACCCGAAAAAATAACCGAAGACCAACACTATGTACCCCAGTTCTACCTCAAACAATGGCTAGACGAAGCAGGAGGCTTTTATCCAGTGAAGGTAGAAGAGAAACTACCCCCTAAATTAAAAATTTTCGATAAGAAGTCTGATCAAAGTAGATTTTGCTACGAGAACTTTTTTTACGCTCAACATACAGGTATTGAAGACGAAGTGAGTCAGATAATAGAAAAGCAGTTTGCAGAGATTGAGGCAATTTTCTCAAACGAGCTTCCTATACTTGAGAAGAAAATACTGAACTACGAGCAGATTACAGAGACAGAAAAATACCATCTTGCAGAGTGTATGATTTTTCTCCATTTCAGAGGCAAGAAATATTTAGACCAGTCTAAGAAAATGACTGACGAAGTGACAAAAGAAATGATGAAGCATTGGGTTCATCTCATCGACAAAGACCCTAAATCAAAAGCCCATATGGAAGAATTAGGTCTTACAAAGGAGCAAATGGTTGAGTTTGTACATAGAGGTGAGTTCACGGTGGACTATGGAAATATACACCATCTACAAATTCTGAAAGATATGCACGGTTTCAGTAACATTCTTTCTGCAAAATTTTGGAGAGTATTTATATCACGTAAAGGTGATTTCATAACAACAGATGCTCCTTACCTCGATATGGCAGTAAACAAGACATTCTGGGGTAATGATTTCCTTTCCAGAGAACAATCTTTTATCTTAAGCCCTAGGGTTATGATTTTAGCTATCTACCCAAAGAATGAAAACGGTAAGAAATTTGTAAGGAAAGATATTACAGACGACCGTGGTTATATACAACAACTCAATCTTCATAACCTTATGAACGCAATAAGATTTGGCTTTCATAAAGATAGAGAATTACTTGTTGAACTTGAGAGATTAATACATCTTGTATATCAAATGAAAGAAAGAGAAAAAGCATCAAAAATATGAAAGAAATGACACGGAATGAACATATACACATTGTGAATGTTTAATAAGATAGTACGGTTTCCGCGTCTCTTAAAGCTATATTAATATAACTTTTATGTTTAGTAAGTTCTGAAATCCAGGTCTTGGGCCCACCTTCAAAAACTTGCTCAGGAATATAATAATTCCCTTTAATTTTTCCAGGCGTATAATAAGGGGTATATGAAGAAATTTGGTATCGAAAACCCAGCGATGAAGCTAACTCCCATTTCTGACGAAGAGGGGAAAAGGCTAGTCAAAGAGGCCGAAGAGCAGGATTTTGATCTAGCAAAAAAGCTTTTGCCGACTAAATATAAAAATGGGTCAAATGGTGTAGAAAAAAGGGAGAAAGACCACCACGCCGATATTTTAGACCTAGCCACCAGTAGTGATGCCGAGGAGGTGGAGATAGACAGTGACCAATCGGGTCAATAAATTTGCTATAATAGACCCATGGAAATAACTTATATCTTATTAGGCCTTGTTTTTGGCGGGGTAGTAGGGGTACTGGTTTTTGTTTTTCTAGGGCGTAATAAAAAGTCCGACGGGGCAAGTGGCGAGTCGCTAGTCCTTATTCAAAACCAAATGAACGAGTTGGCGCGGATGCTAGACGACCGTATGGGCCACGTGCGCACCGAGCTAAAGGAGTCATCGCGGTTTATGCAGGACTCGATTCGCAGCCAGTTTACCGACTCAATGAAAATTGTCACCGATGTCACCGAGCGTCTGACCAAGCTCGACGAGACCAACCGCCAGGTAATGAACTTTACCGACCAGCTAAAAGACCTACAAGATATTTTAAAAAACCCCAAACAGCGGGGGATATTGGGCGAATATTATCTGGAAACTTTACTGAAAAATATTTTACCGCCAACGGGTTTTCAAATGCAGTACAAATTTGCCGATGGGGAAATAGTAGACGCGGCGGTGTTTGTCAAAGACAAAATTATCCCGGTTGACTCTAAATTTTCGCTCGAAAACTACAACCGCGTGGCGGAAGAGAAAAACGAAGCCGAGCGCGAGCGACTAGAAAAACTTTTTGTAAATGACCTAAAAAACCGGATTCAGGAAACCGCCAAATATATTCGCCCGAGCGAGGGGACCCTCGATTTTGCCTTTATGTTTATCCCACACGAGGCGATTTACTACGACCTACTGGTCAACAAGATTGGGGCGATTACCGACGATACGGATAACCTTATTCAGCGGGCAGCCAACAAATATCACGTGATTATTGTTTCGCCGACTTCTTTCCTTGCCTATTTACAGACCGTTTTGCAGGGGCTAAAGGCCCTCCAAATCGAAGAAGGGGCCAAAGAGATACGAAAGAGGGTAGAGGAGCTAGGCAAGCATATTGGGGTTTACGACAGCTTTATGCAGAAAATGGGGGGCTCTTTGGGGACAACAGTCAGCCACTACAACAGTGCCTACAAAGAGTTTAAAAAAATCGACAAAGATGTTTTCCGCATTGCCGGCGAGTCGGCGGGGGTGGAGACGCTAAGCTTAGACAAACCACAAGTGGAGGACTAAATCCCCAGCTGAGCGATTTTGCCCTAGCTTAAAGTAGCTATGTGTGGTAAGGTTATCAACAGACACGAGCCAGTTGCTCGGTGGTCTTTTTTTTGTTTAGAGCGGCAAAAAGAAGGAGAACAATATGCCGACCACGACAGTCAAGGAGATAATCCAGGTGGAAGAGGTGGTCCAACCCGCCCGTTTTCGCTGGCGCACAGAGAAGCAGTGGTCTCGCAAGGGTCACATCCTGATCCCCAGTGGTACGATGGGGTCAGGGAAGAGTACGGTTGTTCGCGTACTCCTTCGTAAGTACGACGGGGCAGTAATGGATGAAGATACTCTACGTGCGGCCAGTCGGTACCTCGAGGATGACCTCCTCTCGGGTAATTATGGCCTGGCGCCAGAGTTCCGGCTCATTCCTAGCCATACCACCCGGCCCAAGCGCGACGGGGATTTCAGTGGGGAGTACATTTATCACTCCAATGAAAGCTTTGACGCCCTGGAAAAGGCGGGCAAATTTGCCTGGATGGTTCCGGTTGGGGGGCATCGCTATGGGACCTTGACCAGGGACATTAAAGCAGCTCTGACCAAACCGGTCGTAGGTGTGATGACTGCCACCCCCGACACCATCCTTGAGAAAATCGAGGTTACGTGGATCGACCAAGGGGACATTTTGCCCTTGTACATCGATTCGCCGCACCGAAAGGATTGGATGGCCCTACGCGGGGGATTGGCCGAAGAAAAAATCCAATTCCGCGAGGAGGAAAACCTGCGCTGGGACAAGATGGTGGATCGGGCCACTGTCAGGTTTTGGCGGATTGAGAATCGGGACGAGGGCAACCTGTGGCCGGTTCTCCAAGAGTTGGCGCATGTCATCTCCAAGATGAAGCGCCACCAGGACTAGAGTGAGAATTCTGTGTAGTTTGTCCCCGGGCGCGCAAGGCGCGCCCGGGGATTTCTTTTTGGGTTGCATTTTTTATATATTTTAGTACAATACTCGGGTATGAATTTTGCTGTAATAAAGACAGGTGGAAAGCAGTACAAGGTCGCCGAGGGCGATATTTTGACTGTGGAAAAACTACCTGACCTAAAGGTGGGGGACAAGATCAAGTTTGAGGAGGTTCTCTTGGTAGAAAAAGACGGCAAAGCCGATATCGGGACCCCGTTTGTTAAAGGGGTCGCGGTTGAGGCAGATTTTGTCGAAGGTGGTTTGGGTATCAAAAAGCTGGTCTTGCGCTACAAAAACAAGATCAACTACCGCAAACTAAAAGGCCACCGCCAACCTTACTCTAAAGTGAAGATATTAAAAATAAATGCGTAAATAAACAAAAACCCCCGTCTGCCGAAGGCAGACGGGGGTTTTGTTTTAGTGGCGATTTTCCAAGGCGCTACGCAAGGTCTCGGGGTCAGAATATTCCACCTCGGTACCAGTCGATAGGCCTCGTCCCAAAATGGATATCTTGGTATTGCCAGAAACAATCAAGGGGGT
The DNA here is from genome assembly GCA_030916795.1 of Patescibacteria group bacterium. Lineage (GTDB taxonomy): Bacteria > Patescibacteriota > Minisyncoccia > Phycocordibacterales > XYD1-FULL-46-19 > XYD1-FULL-44-32. The sequence continues at coordinate 2,345 of JAUPVZ010000049.1, read as the reverse complement.
AATCATTTCTTTAAGATATTGAGCCGAGTAGTCGCCCTCGGGGTTGGCGGACAGAGCTAGAATAATTTCTTGCAATTTGCCCGAGGCAGATTCGTCCTTAATAATTTTCTGGAGGGGGGTGAGGCGAATTTTCTTGGCGGGTTCTTTGTCGAGGATGGGGACCAAGCCACCTAGGATATAAAATAACCCATTGTAGGAGTCGGTTTTTTTGAAGCTATCAACATCCAAATCTTTTTCAACAATCATTAGTTGGCTGTGGTTACGATTGAGGTCGGCACATATTTGGCAGATAGTTGTTTTGCCCCCTTTCTTTAAAAAGTGGTAGCCACACCGCTCACAACGAGACGACTCTTCTCGCAAAGAGTTTATCGCATTTGTTAGTCGCAATAGATTGCCTTGGTCGAGAGAAAGTAGAAAGTACACAAAACGCCGGGCTTGGCGGGGGCCAATGCCGGGGAATTTCATAAATATTTCTACTAATTGGTCAAAAGAATTGCCACCCATAGAAGACTAGATTAGAAAGAACCAAAGTCACCTTTTTCAATCGTGTTGAAGGACGTACGATGTTCGTCGAAATAGAGGTCGACTTTGCCCACAGGCCCATTACGGTGTTTTTCGACCAAAATTTCTGCGATATTTTTTCTTTCTGAAGAATCATCATAACGGTCTTCACGATGGATAAACATTACCACATCGGCGTCCTGCTCGATGGAACCAGAGTCTCGCAGGTCAGACAAGCGTGGCTTGCCTCCACGTTGTTCAATAGCTCGAGAAAGCTGGGACAGAGCAATAACCGGCACCTCTAGCTCACGAGCCAGACCCTTGAGCGAGCGGGAAATTTCGGTAACCATTTGCACCATGGAGTCTGACTCACGGCGGGGGACCATGAGCTGGAGGTAGTCCACAACGATTAGACCTAAGCCATGCTCGGCCTTTAGGCGTCTGGCCACGGTTTTCATTTTCATAATATTGTTTGAGGGCTCGTCATCAATAAAAATCGGGGCTTTGGACAGCTGGTCGAGAGCATCACGCAGATGCTCAAAATCTTCTTGAGCGGAAACTTTACCGGTGCGCAGTTTCCACGAGTCAACCCGAGCTTCGGCCGACAAAATCCTGTCCACTAGTTGTTGGGTGCTCATTTCTAGTGAAAAAATGGCCACCGGAATATTTTCGCGACAGGCAGCGTGGCGCACAAAGTCCAAGGCGAGCGAAGTTTTACCCACCGAAGGTCGAGCGGCCAAAATAATTAAATCAGATTTTTGAAAACCGGATAGCAAATTGTCTAAATCACGAAAGCCCGACGGCACCCCACGGTGAGTGTCACCCGATTTATGTAATTTATCAAAACGATCCCAAGCATCCGCCAAGGTGTCCTTGAGAGCGGTGTAGGTTTTTTTACCAAATGAGCCCAGATCAAAGATCAGACGTTCGGCTTTATCAAAAACAGTATCGATTGATTCGGATTCACTATAGCCAAGCTCTAATATACGATCGGCCGAGTCGATAAGTCGGCGTAAGGCGGCCTTCTTGGCAATAATCTCGGCATAGTAGGCAATATTAGAAGCCGATGGGACTTGGCCAATAATCTCGGCCAAATAGCTGGCCCCACCAATACTGTCAATTTGTTTTTTGGTTTTGAGTAGTGATGTGACCGCTACAATATCAAGAGGTTCATTTTTCTCGTGGAGCTCAATCATCGCCTTGAAAATAATACGATGCTTGTTGGCGTAAAAAACATCCGCGGCAATGATATCTAAAATTTCATGAATAGCATCAGGCTTTAGCATAATCGAGCCCAACAGAGCTTGTTCAGCGCCGGTGTCCTGTGGGGGTATTTTTAGTGGCGATTTTACAAAAGTTTGGTTGGAGGTTTCGGTCGGCATAGTTACTATTGTACCTTGCCCACCGATGCCAAAAAAGCCCCCAAAAGGGGCATTTAGGGGGTTAAAGGGGGATAAACTGTGATTAGACGAGTGGTGCTACTTCCGGGCCCTCTGGGGTGTCATTTACTGTATAGCCACGTTTCTCTATCTCAGAGCGGATTAGGTCTGCTTGTGCCCAGTCGGCTCGTTCGCGGGCAACCTCGCGGTCTTGGGCTAGAGACAGAATATCCTCGGGTATATCTTGAGTGGGGGTGATAGATTGTTCGGCCAAAATACCCAGGATAGTATCAAATTGTTCTACGGTCGCTCGTTTTATATCGCTCGGTAGGTCGGAGTTTAAGGTGTCATGCAGTACAGCCAATCCTTTGGCGGTGTTTAAGTCATCGTTTATAGCGGACATAAACTCGGCCAATTTTGATTCATCCGCCTGGCCACCAGCTGGGGCAGAAAAGATTGCCAAAT
>JAUPVZ010000048.1 GCA_030916795.1 Patescibacteria group bacterium | reverse complement strand
TTTAGTGTTCGCGACCTCTAACGGGATTCATAGATTATCTATTCACCGGCATCACAATATAAGTAAAAGTACTGTCACCTTTGCCTTTTATTAACAATGGCTTGTTTGGTTCATTAGCCCCAATCATTATTTCACTAAAATTTATAGACTGAAATGCTTCTAATATATAACGCGCATTATAATTTGCCGAGAAAGCTGGACCATCTATTTCAGCACTTATAACAGTAGTATTTTTACCAATTTCAGCTGATTCTGAATAAATTACTATTTGTTTTTTTTCTGGCAATAAATCAATTTTAATTTGGTGATACTTACCGGAAAATATATTAGATACTTTTAGAGCCTGACTTAGATCCTCTTTTAAAACAGCTGTGGTGGTACCAAAAGACTTTGGCATAATTTGATTATAATCAGGATAAACACCATCAATAAGTCTAGATGTTATATGTACTCCCCCACCAATTAGAGATAATTGATTATTATCAGAATGAATTTCTACATCAGTATCTTCATTTTCAAATACTCTTATTATTTCAGCCGCATTTTTAAAAGGAATAATTAAAGGTGTTAATCCATCTGGCTTACGACTAGTAAGAAAATTCTTTTCCGCTAATCTAAAAGAATCTGTGGCAACAAAATATAATTTATCATCATTTCCATATATATAAACACTAGATATTTCTGGTTTAATATCAGATACCGCTGATGAATAAATAACCGATCTTAGACCAGCTATTAATTCACTACTTTTAATAACCACTGGCTTTTGATTACTTATTTTTGGAATAATAGGAAAATCTTCATAATCCTCACTCTTTATAAGAGTTGAGTTTGATTGAGTCATAATAGAAAGATTTCCATTATCTAATTCGGCTATTATTTTATCCTCATCTTTAATATTTGATAAAAAACTAGATAAAATACTTGGGTTGCAAGCTACCAACCCCTCTTTGACTACTTTTACTGGTAACTTAATTTCAATACCAACTTCCAAATTTGTCGCTTTGATTATCAAATTAGAATCATTGGCTTCTAAAAGAATATTTTTAAGTGCTGGTAAAGATAAGTTATGAGAAGTGGCTCTCTCTGCAATTGAAACTGCTTTTTGTAATTTATTTTTTAAACATTCTATTTTCATAATAATTTCATTATTAGGGGTGTGGAAATGTGTATATCTCTATTCTAACTTGATAAATAAGGATTTTATTTAGTTAATTTTACTAATTAAATGTTTATACTAATGTGGATTATATTGGTATAACTATTTGTGTTTATTTTATCCTATTTTAATTAACTCTTTTTATACAACTTGTTCACATAGTAATCCCCAGGTTATCAAGTGTTACTGTATAATTGCTGTCTAATTTGCTCAACTTCTTGGTTTAGTAAATTATCACATTTAATATCTTTTTTAATTTTTTCATAAGCGTGAATTACTGTGGTATGATCTCTACCACCAAGTTTTTGACCAATAAAAGGGTAAGAAGTATTAAAGTCTTCTCTTAATATATACATTATTATTTGTCTTGGTTTAACCACTTCTTTCCTCCTTGTCTTTTCGTATAGGAATTTTTCTTCAATATTATAGTATTCAGCGATGATTTTGATTACATCTTTAAAAGATACCGCTTTTTTGGGTTTAATATTGTTTTTTAATATATTTTTTACATCATTTAGGCTCAAATCCTTCTTTTTAGCTTGGGTTTGAACAATAATAGATTTTAATGTCCCTTCTAGTTCTCTAATACTATCCTGGATAGAAGATGCAATATATTCTAATATTTCTTGGGCAATAGGCTGGTCTAATTGCTTGGTTTTGGTTCTCAATATAGCTAAACGTGATTCATAGTCTGGTTTACTTATATCAACAATCATCCCCCCTTCAAACCTAGACCGAAGTCGCTCTTCTAGGTGTTCAATATATTTAGGTGGTTGATCTGATGAAAATATGATTTGCTTATTGTTTTCATAAAAATGATTAAATAAATGAAACAACTCTTCCTGAGTCTTTTCTTTGTTTGAGAAGAATTGGATGTCATCAATAATTATTAGATCATATTTACGGTATTTTTCTTTAAACAGATTAATCTTATTATTCATAATTGCATTTACACAATCAACGGTAAAATTTTCCGAGGTAGTGTAGAAAACCCTCTTATTACTATTTAGTTTTGCTATATGATTGCCAATAGATTGGAGGAGGTGGGTTTTACCAACACCAGTGGGACCGTAAATATAGAGAGGGTTATAATTCATCCCTGGGTTCTTTACAACCGCTTGAGAGGCGGCGTATGCAATTTCATTAAATGGTCCCACTACAAAACTATCAAAAGTATATTTTGGGTTTAAATTACTATCTTTGTTTATATACAATTCACTTAAACCAAGATCCTCAGAGGGGTTGTTGGTTGTTTGGGAGTCTTGGTTGACTGGTGGTTTGGTTTTATCGTCCCGGCGCACAATAATGTACTCTAGCCCCCTAGCATCAGGAGAAACATCCCTTAAGGATTTTAAAATAAACTTATGGTACTTGGTTTTTAGCCAGTCTCGAACAAAAGTATTTGGAGCACTAATATAGATAATTCCCTCTTCTTGCTTGTATATATAGGTATTTTTAAACCATGTTCCAAAATTAGCTTTAGATATCCCAAGTTCTATTTGAGCGAGGGCGGATTCCCATAATTGTTTATTGTCGAGCATGGATTTTGAAAGATTAAGTTCCCTTATTATACGAACAGACACTACCCCCGACAAACCTTGCAGATATGTTGATAACCAGTGGATTACCTGCGGATATTATTATCGCAAGAAATGGTAGGTCTTTTCTAGTTGTCAGAAACGACTTTCTGATGTAGACTGGTTCCTATGTCAAAAACCTATCAGCCAAACAAGCGCAAAAGGGCCACTACCCACGGTTTTTTGGTCCGAACGGCTACCCCAGGTGGCCGAAAGGTTCTAAAGGCACGTCGCCGCAAAGGACGGGCCAAATTAAGCGTCTAAAGCCTATGTTACCGCGCCAATTGAGAGTGCGGAAAGACCAAATTCCTGAAATAATGAGGTTTGGGAAGTCTTTTTTGTCCCAGACATCTACTTTAAAGATTATCCACTCCCCTAATACCCCACAAGAGTCGCTTTTTACAGTAGTTGTGGGGGCTAAAATAGCGCCTTTGGCGGTTGATCGTAACAAAATAAAGAGACAATTTCGCCATATTATTTCAAAACATAAAAGTAATATAAAACCAGGATTTATGATGGTTTTTTTGGCTTCTAAAATGGCCCCCAAAAGCTTGTTTATTGATATAGAAAGGGATATTCTTTATTTACTATCTCAAGCTGGTTTAATTAAAAATAATAAATAAAAATGACTTCATTTTTCCACACTATTCTTTTCCAACCCCTCTACAATGCTCTAGTTTTTATTAGTGCTATTGTCCCAGGGCATAGTGTGGCTCTATCTATCATTATTCTCACTATTATTATTAGAACCCTTCTTTTACCTCTGTACCACAAATCGGCCCACACCCAGAGAAAAATCAAAGAAATTGAACCAGTTTTAAAGAAAATAAAAGAAGATTATAAGGACAATAAAGAAGAGCAAGCGAGAAAAATAATGGAGCTATACCGAGAACACGGTATTAACCCTCTATCTAGTATTTTTCTCCTATTTATCCAATTGCCGGTTATTTTGGCGCTGTTTTATGTTTTTTCCAAAGGGTTTCAGTTAAACTTAGATATTTTGTACCCCTTTGTTCATAGCCCTAGCCAATTTGATAACACTGTTTTTGGTTTTATGGCTATTACTGACAAGAGTTATATTTTGGCCCTTTTGGTAGGTATAACTCAATTTTTTCAGATAAAACTAACCTTACCCCCTCTAGAAATCCAAAAAAATAACACCAAGCCGTCTTTTCAAGAAGATTTTGCTAGAAGTATGAATATGCAAATGCGCTATGTGATGCCGGTTATTATTACTGTCGTTGCTTCCCAATTCCCGGCCGCGGTAGGTATATATTGGCTGACTGGTAATATCTTTGGGATTGCCCACGAAGTTTTTGTTCGCCAAAAAGCAAAACTAATTCTCAAAAGCAATTAGATACCTAGGATATAGGTGTGCAAGTCTGCTTTGTTGGTAAAGATTAAGGCCCGCAGGGTGGTTGAATATTTTAGGTTTATTGCATCAATATTTTGGTCGATAGAGCTAGAGTCGAGATTTGTTATTTTGCCAGTGGTAGCGTCGATAGAGACAAAATAATCATTAAATAGGATTTCTCCCCTCTTCCAAGAGGTAAGATCACTTCCCTTTAATGATTTTTTTGGTATGGCACAAAAAATATTTTGTGAATCATTGGACCATAAGCACTTTTCAGCAAAAGTGCTTATAGTTAGAGGAAGGTTTATTTTTTCCGTCCGGTCTAATATATATAAGTAGTTAGAATCCTGGTTGCCGGCAGAATATATAATTTTTTTATAATCAGGGCTTACCTTTAATGATAAATTTTGAGTTCCCATAATCAATTTTTCGCGTTTGTTGGAGTCTTGGTCAAAGGAATAAGCATACCCTTTTGTACTAGGGTCTGGGTAGGTATAGGCAATCAGTTTGGAGCCACTTATATCCAATTTCCAACCGGATAATGGTAGTTCCCCTACAGTGTTTTTGACCCCAGCTTTTATCTTATACACTTGGGTTTTGTCTGCCATATTTTCGGTGTAGTAAATATAACTATTATAAGGCGAAACAATCGATGACCCGACATTGTCACTAATATCTCCGGTTTCGGTCAAGGTGGGGCCGTTGATATTACTTTTAGTTATGATGGTTTTTTTAAGTTCACTATTGTTTCTAATTGTGTCTAAAACAACCAAAAGACTATTGTTTTTAACAATCCCATCAATATTGAAAATATCTAAGATAGTCATCGATGATATACGAACAGGTTTTTGTTTTAAATCGTTTAGGGATAAAGAAAACAAGTTTCCAGTTTGGTTGTCGATATAAACAATACTTGGGTCAGTGCTTTCGTTTAGGATAAAATTTGGGCTTTCACTACGGACAATCTCTCTTAGGAGACCAGCTATCTCTGAATTTAGTGAACTGGTATCGGTTGGTTTGGTTGGCGATATAATATTTGTTACTGCCCCACTTATACTGTCGGCAATAGTATTAATCGTGGGGAAGATGCTGGTGCTGGAGGCGGTTATGCCGGGGTCACTGACGCTAGTTTTTTGTTTAGAATTAAAAACATACCAGCCAAGAGCGACTATTAGTAATATTATTATTAAAACAAATATTTTTTTAAGCATGTTTAATATCTTTTTAGAATGAACCCATGGCGCCAATATCAATCGGATTACTTGAGGCTGGCGGGTTTATTGGTGGATTATTGGCTGGCGCAGTGGTGTTGCCTGAGGTTTGGTTTGGGGGTGTTGGGGTATTTGATCCGTTTCCTGAATTTGACTTTAATCCCCCAAATATAGAGCTGTCGAATTTTAATAATTTTGGATTGACGGTGTAGAGGATCAAGTAGCTAGTGAGAGCCAGGATCAAACCAATTAAAGCTTGTGTCATCATATCTTTGGCTTCAGTTTTTTCTCCTGGTTTAGGCCATAAATATTTAAACCCAGCGTAGACAAAGGTAATAATCGCGGCAAAAACAGCTATTGATAAGGCGGCAATATATAAGCTCTGGAGGTAGTAAGCAAAAGAAATGTTTCCTTTGGGGCCGACCATAGTACCCTCTCCCATGCCAATAAAGTCAGGTGACAATAAAATATAACCAGATTTACTGCCAGCTGGTTGGTCGGCAGAACTGTTTTGTTGGGCAATGGCAATTATTGGGATTATTGAAAATAAGCCCAAAATGATGATTGTTTTAATTAGTCTGGTCATGATTTTTAAAAGCCAATATTATAATAACTCGAATACAATTCCACCTGGCGGTCGGCCTTTTGCAATAGTAGATTAGTATTTTTAATCGCTACTCCTAGGCCAATTAGTTGCTCGCCAATTAAACTATCATTTATCAATGTTACCATTTTTTTGGCATCTTCCCGACTAGTGATTGGTTTGTCATTAATTTTCCACTCAAAGGACAGATTGTCGACGGTGTTGGTGGTATTAAAGTAATATGGTTCGGCAGAGATAGTAATATCTCCCCCAGTGATCTTGTTTTTGTTTTGGATAGTTTTAGACCAAATCACGCCGGTTAAGGGTTTTATCTCGTATAGATTTATAAATGGTGTGACTTTAGGTATGATAGTTTCGGCTTCGCTAACAATCTGGCCATTTTGGGTAGATACTTTGACTTTGATTTTGTCATCGGCCCCTGAGCTTTTATATGTTAAGACCTTTTTGCCAATACCAGAATTGGTTAAAAGATTTTCGCCGTTTTTTTGCCATTCATAGATAAGGGCGCTAGGGTCTACCAAACCTTTTTCGCTGACCAAGGTGGCTTCGGCACTGACAGTAATAGTGTTACCAGCCGACGCCAATTTCTTGCCTGTATAGAAAACCGGGGTATAAGAGTTGGTGTGCCACAAGAGGTCGACTTTGGTGGGAAAGATAGTAATAGCTTCGGTCAGGGTCTTACCGCTTATTAGTTTGGCTTGGGCTTTGACCTCGGTGGGGTCACCCCAGTTCTCGGTGGCAAAATCTATTTTTGTTAAATTAAACCCCTTGGCATATTCAACACCGTCTAGATACCAAGTAATTTCACTAGCTACTAGATTTATAACAAAACTACGGATACTAATAGTTGTGCTTTCAAGTGGCCCTGGAGTATTGGGATTTACGGTAAATAAAATGTTTTTACCTCGCTCCCCGGCTAGAGTTAGGCTGGGTAAAAGTATAAATATAAATCCCACAATAATAATTATTTTTTTCATTATTCTTTTAGGGCCGAGAATTTACCTTTGATAATCTTTTCGATATTAATACCAGTCATATCTTCAGCGCGGACTATTGCTATAAGTATAATCGTTCCTATCGTCCACGTGAAGCCGAGAATAATACTAGCGTCAGCCCCGGGGAAATAATCGATAGCCGCGGTGATGGCGAGGGTGGCTAACCTGGTTGGATTTATGAAAGAGACATCGTGTAGACGAAGCCAAAACCAAGTTGTTAAAGTGGCGTAAGTGGTAATAATCCAGTTAAACGCAAGTCCAACCAACATCCACTCCAAGATAATTTGAGGAATGTTGTAACAAAAAAATGCTACCGCTACCATTAAGATGGCGGTAATGTTGTTAATACGACTATTTTTACCCTCAAAGGCCCACAGGCGTGAGGCGATGTCTTTGGCTTGGGCCACCCGACCTGGTTTAGTGGGCTTTTCTTCGGTTGTAGCTGTAGTAGGGGCGCTGGGGGTGGTCAGGCGCCCTGGCAGGGGCTTGCTTATAGGTCGGATATCTTGGACCATAGTTATTTAGCAGTATTTTTAAACTCTTCCTTGGCTTTTTTAATCGCTAGAAGTTGAGATGGGTCGGAAGTAATAATCTGATCTTCGGTATAGGAGGCAATAATTTTTATTGCTACTCGTTTCAGCCCAGCAAAGAAGATTCCCTCCCCCACGTTGGACTCTAGGAGTAAATATTTTTCTTCGTCGGTGAGGTTGAAAGTCTTTTGGACAAGGTCGATAGAGGCGGGGCTTTGTTTTAAGAGAAGCTGAATCGAGGAGTTAGTAATAATCGGTGTACCATAAGGGCTTTTTAGGAAGTCGCCCACATCTTGGGTGATAGTTGCCACTCCGAGGAAATATTTACGGCCTCGTTTAACTAGAGAAAACAAGAAAGAGGCGGTGTCTTCGGCTTTCATCATCCACCATGCCTCATCTACTACCAATAGTCGTTTGCGCAGGTTGCGCCTGACAGTGTTCCAAATATGGTGCATTACAATATACATCGCCACTGGCTTAAGTTCGTCTTCCATATCACGGACTGAAAAGA
>JAUPVZ010000005.1 GCA_030916795.1 Patescibacteria group bacterium | reverse complement strand
CGCTCTTCCGATCTCAGGCATCACTCACTGGACATTTGGTCTTTTCGACCTTGCATACCAATAGTGCGATTGGCGTGGTGCCACGTCTGATAGACATGGGAGTTGACCCTTATTTAATCCCGCCTACTTTAGTGATGGTTATTGGCCAGCGCTTGGTACCCCTTTTGGTACCCGAAGCTAGGCAAGAAGTGCCCGTCGAGGGCAGCTTGCAGGTAATGATTGATAAAGAGTTTGAAGATTTGCCCGCCGAATATCGTAAAGATATTGCTATTCCCGATATGGTTTATGAGGCCAAGTCGATTGCTAGTGCCCCGACGGGCACCAAGGGGCGAACAGCGGTTTTTGAATTTATCCAGATGGACCGAGAATTAGAGAGACTGATTTTGCGCAGCCCTAGCGAGGATGATATCTATCAACATATCCGGGCCAAGGGTTTTACCACTATGCGTGAGGATGCGATGAAGAAAGCTTTTGCTGGCTTGGTCCCGTGGGCCGAGGTAAACAAACTATAGTTATTTTCTGTGAGTAACTTTGGTGGCGGAAGTTTGGGACTCGTGCGATAATTAGTAAATAAATTTAAATATGGTTGACTACAAAAGACAATTAGATGATTTGATTTTAATCGTCACCAAAGAAGGGGCGTCCGATTTGCATATTACAGCCGGGATGCACCCATCCATTCGCGTATCAGGGGATCTCATCCCTCTCGTCAACCAGCCGGTCTTGTCGGCCGATGACACGATGGGGATAGCGATGGAGATTCTAAATGAATCAAATAAATCGCGTTTTCTCGAGAGCAAAGAAATAGACTTTTCTTACAGCCCAGAGGGCGTAACCCGTTTTCGGGGCAATGCCTTTTTCCAGCGTGGCTTGGTGGGGATTGCTTTGCGTTTAATCCCTTCTAATATCAAAACCTTAGAGGAATTAAATTTGCCAGACCGTCTGGCCGATTTTACCCGCCGAGAACAAGGTTTCTTTTTGGTGGTGGGGCCAGTGGGACAAGGCAAGTCTACCACTTTGGCGTCGATGGTGAACTTGATAAACAAAGAACGAGCCGAACATATTATTACCATCGAAGACCCAATCGAATATTTGTTTACCAACGACCGCTCTATTATCGATCAACGTGAGGTACGTTTTGACACCAACGATTTTGCCGCTTCTCTGCAGTCGATGTTCCGCCAAGACGTAAATGTTGGCATGATCGGTGAGATGCGTAACCCTGAGACAATCAGCGCCGCGGTGACCGCCGCCGAGACGGGGCATTTGATTTTTTCTACCCTGCACACCAACAGCGCGTCGCAGACTATCGACCGTATTATTGACTCCTTCCCACCCAACCAGCAACGCCAGATTAGGATCCAGTTGGCGGGTTCTTTGATTGGTATTTTCTCGCAACGGCTAGTACCACGTATTTCTGGGGGACTGGTGCCCGCCTATGAGCTGTTGGTGGACAACAATGCGGTTTCAAACCTAATCCGCGAAGGGCGAACCGCCGAAATCGACGTGGTGATCGAGACTGGCTCAGACTCGGGCATGATCGACCTTAATCGGTCATTGGCCGACTTGGTTCGCCAAGGCGAGATTTCGACCGAGACTGCTTATCGTTTTAGTATGAATCCAAAAAGTTTGGACCGACTTCTCTAATCAACATTTTTTATGCTTTTTTCTTACGAAGCAACCAATAAAACTGGACAATCACAAAATGGTAGTATCGAAGCCGCCAATCGTGATGTCGCTATTACCGCTCTGCAAAAGCGGGGACTGATTGTTATTAATATTAAAGAAGAAGGGGATCACGGTATCTGGGGGGCTAGTATGTCGGCTTTTATCAACCGTATCCACCCCCGCGATGTGGTTATCCTTTCCCGCCAGATTGCGACTTTGTTCGAGGCCAAGGTGTCGGTGTTGTCGACTTTTCGGCTAATCGCGGTCGAAAGTTCCAACCCGGTTTTGCAAAAAAAGTTGACCCAAGTTACCGATGATATAAAGACCGGTGTACCGATTTCGACCGCTCTGGCCAAACATCCCGATGTCTTCAGTGATTTTTATGTCAATATGGTGCGCTCAGGCGAAGAGTCGGGCAAGCTCTCGGAAACTTTTACCTATTTAGCCGAATATCTAGACCGGTCCTATGCCTTGGTGTCCAAAGCCAAGAATGCTCTGATCTACCCCTTGTTTGTTATTATCTCCTTTATTGTGGTGATGGTGTTGATGTTGACTTTTGTCATACCGCGTTTGTCAGAGATTTTGTTAGAAACTGGCCAAGAATTACCTATTTATACCCAGATTGTTATTGGGCTGAGCAATTTTATGGTCAATTACAGTTTATTGTTACTATTTTTAGTGGTAGTGCTTATTGCCTTTTTGCTCAAATATATTCCTACCCCCAATGGGCGGATGGCGATGTCCCGGTTCAAGCTATCTATTCCTTATGTCGGGACTTTGTACCGCAAGCTTTACTTGTCACGAGTGGCGGACAACCTTAACACCCTGATTACCTCTGGGGTGTCGATGGTCCGCTCTATCGAGATTACCGCCGAGGTGGTGGGCAATGATGTGTACCGTGAAATATTAGAAGAAACGGCCGAGCTGGTAAAGTCGGGTAATGCAGTGTCGGATATTTTGTCTCGACACAAAGAAATCCCAAGCATTATGAGCCAGATGATCAAGGTGGGTGAAGAGTCGGGCAAGCTGACCTTTGTCTTGGCAACTTTGTCCAAGTTCTATCAACGTGAGGTAGACAATGAGGTGGACACCCTAGTAGGGCTCATCGAGCCAGCGATGATTGTGCTCCTTGGTTTGGCGGTCGGTATTCTGTTGACCTCGGTTTTGGTGCCTATTTACAATGTGGCCTCGGGCTTTTAAGAGCTGTTTATAAAGTAGTTTGTATTCAGGGACCTTTACAAGGTATAATTAATGTTGAGTTTAAATTAATAATTATAAAGGCTAATTGCCTTGGAAATTTAAATAATAAATTATGAAAAATAAAGGTTTTACATTGATTGAGTTGTTGGTGGTTATCGCTATTATTGGTATTTTGTCGGGGATTGTGTTGACTGCATTGAGTGGGGCCAGAAATAAAGCTAAGGATGCCCAAGTGCAAGCCGACCTGTCTGGCTTTAGAACAGCTGCGGAATTGGTGTACGCCAATCAAAATAGTTACAATTCCACGGTAGATATTTGTACTACAGCTGAGGAAACAACCCCTTATATAGCGGGTATAGCAAAAGCAGGCGTAACTGTTTCTAGTTGTGTATCAACTGCAACTACTTATGCTTTTCATGTTAATTTACCAACAGGTAATGATGGCTGGTGTGTTGATAGTACCGGAAGGTCTGGCAAAGAATTGGTTAATGGGTCGGGGGAAACTTGTACTATTGTTGATTAAGTTGAGATACTTCTTTTAAACTAATTAATAAAAAATGAAATCACGTGGATTTACCCTCATCGAACTTTTAGTAGTTATTGCCATCATTGGTATTTTGTCGGGCATAGTATTGACGGCGTTGGGTGGGGCACGCAATAAGGCTAAGGAGGCTAAAATACAAAGCGAACTGGGGCAGCTTAGGAGTGCTGCTGAACTTTATGCGATAGACAATGATGGATATGGACCTGGTTACAGTTCAAGTTCTTGTAATGCTGCAGGAACCATGTTTGTTGATTCTAAAATCACTAGTATTTTGGATAGTGTAAAAAAAGTGGCTAGGACAGGGGTGTCTTCTGTGCAGTGTGCGGCTCGACCAGGTACTTCTACCAAGTCAACTTCCTGGGCTGTTACAGCAGCTTCTGCAAGTAGTCCTAATATTTGGTGGTGTGTAGATTCTAGTGGATATAATGGTCAGGTTGATAGAAGTGGGGGTGCCAGTTGGGCCAAAACCACTGCGGGTGGTAATGTTGCTTGTAACCACATATAAGAGAATAATTAATTAAAATAACCCCGGTCGCGACGCGACCGGGGTTATTTTAATGTGGATAGTTTTCCCTGGGTTTTGCTTTATAAAATGTTATGATTAGATAAACAATTTATCTAATTTTTATGGTCAAAAAAATCCTACCGTTTTTGGGTTTAGTTATCTTGCTTTTGGTGGTTGCTTCGGCCCTGCCGGCCGGCAAAAATACTCCTCGGGCAACAGCGGCCGACAATGAGTTGACTGGCTTTGCTTGGAGCTCTAATATTGGTTGGATTAGCTTAAACTGTAGTAATACTGGCAGTTGCACCAAGGGTTACAAGGTTATCAAGCGGTCTGATGGGCAGTTGTCTGGCTATGGATGGAGCTCGAATATTGGTTGGGTCAATTTTGCCCCAGCATCTAGGAATTATCCAGTTGGTCGGGGCACATTTCCCGGGGCGGCCCGCTTTGATGGTAACAATATAAAAGGTTGGATCCAGGCGCTTTCTGCTGGTGGGGGCTGGGATGGCTGGATTAGTATGGGAGGACAAACCACTAATGGTGGTAAATATGGCCCCATCTATAACGAAACCACTAAAAAGTTTTCGGGTTTTGCTTGGGGGGGCGACGTGGTGGGTTGGGTAGATTTTCAATATGCCGAGTGCCCCAGCTGTGGTGGTATCATACAGCCCGAAACTGCTGGTCTAAATGTGGCAGTGTCTGGTAGTGGTTCTGGTGGGGTAGTAAGTGATGATGACAAAATAAGATGTGGTACGGCAGGTACTGATTGTAGTGAGGATTATGCGACAGCCAAGCGAGTGGTGCTAACAGCGAGTGCTTCCAGTGGTAGTGATTTTGCTGGCTGGAGTGGCAATTGTGTTAATGATACTAGGGTGGCGGCCAATATTTGCCAAGTGGATGTGGTTTTGGGTGTAGAAAAAACCGTGACGGCAACATTCAATAATGATAGCGATACGTGTGACCCAGCCACTGAGGATTGTGGTGGTGGGGGTGGTTGTGATCCTAAAACTCAAGATTGTGACGGTAACGGTTGTACTCCAGATGGCAGTAGAGACTGTATCTGTGAAGTAAATCCAGATGCCGAAATTTGTAACGAAATCGGTCCAACCGAACCTTTGTTTAATTTGTCCTGTTTCCCAAATGGTAATCCAGGTAGTGATTGTAATGTAGATTTTAATTGTGATGCAGTGTCAGATTGTGATACAAAAGCCTTATACTCCGAGCAATATGCGCGCATTACCGCCAACTATAATTATGACTTGGTTAATTATGACGTGTTGAAAACTGGTCTAGGTGGCGTTGGTTTGTTTGAGGTTAGATACTGCCAGACTTCAAATAGTCTATTAAATTGTTTATCCGAAATGCCTAATCTAGCGGCCGGCGGACAAACTTATTTGCGATTTTTCAAACCAGCAGGTAGTGACCCAGTAACTGATGTTTACTATATAAATTTCAAAGCTACCGCTGAGGGTGATAGTAGCATAGAAACAATAAAGAGAATTAATCTTAATTTTACCAATAGCGCCGGTACTCAAAGATAATGGAAACTATATTTATTATTGCAGCAACATTGTTGGGGTTAGCGGCAGGCAGTTTCTTAAATGTCGTCGTTTTGCGCTATAACACAGGTATGACTCTAAAAGGCCGTTCTATGTGTTTGTCTTGTCGGCGTCAATTGACCTGGCCAGAGCTTGTCCCGGTTTGGAGCTTTGTTAAACAAAAGGGGCGTTGCCGAGGTTGTGACAGTAAAATATCGGCTCAGTATATAGCGGTGGAGGTGGTTACGGCCCTAGTCTTTTTGGCGATAGCAATTCTCGCTAGCTCGGTGTATACAGCTGGGGAATATTTCCAAGAGATTCGCTATGTATTGTGGGGCGGGATTGTTGCTTCGACACTTCTAGTGATTGCTGTTTATGACTTGCGCCACAAGATAATTCCCGACGAACTGGCTTATATCTTTATGGCGGTGGCAACCTTGTCGATATTTGTGGTACATCTTAATGTGGGACTAAGAGAGCTAATATGGGTCCTGCATGGTTTGTATTCGGGAGCTATCTTGTTCGGTATATTTTGGGCGATTTGGCATTTTTCTGATGGGCGACTAATGGGCTTTGGTGATGCCAAGTTGGTCTTTGGTATTGGCTTGTGGTTGGGCTTAAAGGCCTCTCTTATTGCGCTACTTATTGCCTTTGTCGTAGGGGCGATGGTGGGGCTAATATTAATTGCTTTGAAAAATCACAAAAATCTCCCGCACTATCTGCGAGTATATACATTAAAAAGTGAATTACCTTTTGCGCCGTTTCTCGCCCTAGGGGCGATAGTAAGTTTTATTTTACTTGGTTATGCCACACCGATTGCTTTCTAAAACAAATAAATTAAATCGAGGGTTCACCATGCTTGAGATGATGGTGGTGGTGGCTATTGTGCTCGCTATGACCGCTATTGTCATAATGTATATACCCCAGTTTCGTGATCGGTCGGCGCTAGACCTTGTTGCTCAAGAGATTGCTATTACGGTGCGTAGTGCCCAGGTTTATGCCTCTGGGGGCAAGATACCGGCTGGTGTGACCGAGTCTCGGCCAAGCTATGGAGTGCATTTTTCTCAAGAACAAGAAACGGACAAAAATCGTAAGTTTTTTCTTTATACCAATGATCTAGATAATATTGGTTTTAGTTCGGATATGGAAGGTTTGCTTGGGACCTTTAAGTACAATCTACGGGGGGTAACAGTTGATGATATTTGTATCAATTCGACCAATATTTGCGAAGTAGAGAATATAGATATTATTTATACCAGGCCGCAACTAGGAGCAAAAATATATACAGATACTAGGGATGAGGGCGAGACAGCCGATAGTACCGAAATATATATAAAGGCCGACAAGACAGGTAAACAGAAAGTGATAATTGTTCGTAGTAATGGGCAGATTAGTGTAGAAAATGTCGAAAATTAGATATGAAAAACAAACGACCCAAAAATAGTGGTTTTACCCTAATCGAGCTGATGGTTTCGGTATCGATTTTTGCGATCGTTACCCTCATCACTAGCGGGTCGTTTATTGTGCTCGCCAATATTTATCGCAAAACCCAAAGCAATCGAGCAATTATTGATAACCTCAACTTGGCGATGGACACAATGACTTTGAAAATCAGAGAAGGGGAAAATTATTCAGTTGGCGGAGATGGAACAAGTTTTTCTTTTGATGAATATCAGATTGTTGGTGACAATTATGATCGACAAAGGAATGTTGAATATAAATTAAGTGATAGTGGTACTGCGATTGAAGAATGTAATGATGGTGATTGTAACCCCTTAACATCTAAAGAAATCGAGATTAGTCGCTTAAATTTTGATTTGTCGACAACTGGAGCCAAAAGAGTAACTATTGTTATAGAAGGCAAAGCCAAAAACAAACAAGGATTAGAAAGCGAGTTTATTTTGCAGTCGTCCCTTGCTCAACGCAATAAAAGTAATGAATAAAATGAAAAATAAGTCTAAACAATCTGGTTTTACTCTCATTGAAACTTTTGTGGCGGTTCTTATTCTTGTGTTTGCGGTGATTGCCCCCCTTGGGTTGTTGGCACGCGCAATCAGTGATGGCAATTTTGCTAAAAACCAGGTGATTGCCTATTTTTTAGCGCAAGAAGGGGTAGAGCTCGTAATAAACCAAAGAGATAAAAATGTTGACCGTGGAGAATATACATTACCAGACCCAGATTCTTGGTTAAATAATTTGGATCGCTGTGAATAT
>JAUPVZ010000047.1 GCA_030916795.1 Patescibacteria group bacterium | reverse complement strand
CGAGCGGGTGCCGGCCGATGGGTATATTGTTTGCAACACCGCGGACCCTCACCTCCTGCCTGTGCTCACCGAAGTAAAGGCAAAAATAATTGATTACTCTAAAATAGAGGCGGAAAATTTGGTTTTGAAATTCCCCGGGGCGCATATGGTGGCGGATGCAAAAGCCGCGCTCGCGGTAGCGAGCGCGGTGGAGATTGATCAGTCAGTAGCTGTCAAAGCTTTAAATAATTTTAGTGGCACTTGGCGCCGGTTCGACTACAAAGGCAAGACCGAAAATGGTGCCGAAGTTTACGACGACTATGCTCACCATCCGGATGAAGTGCGGGCGACAATTTTGGCCGCCCGCGAAAAAACAGCGGGAAAGGTGGTGGTGGTTTTTCAACCCCATATGTATTCACGGACCAGAGACTTTTTGCCTCAGTTTGCCGAGGCTCTTGCCCTGGCCGACAAAGTGGTGGTGGTACCAATATATGCCGCCCGCGAACAAGATGATGGCAGTACTAATTCCTCGATGCTAATGGAAGAAATAACCAAGCTTGGGGTAAGCGCCAGCTTTGCGCCAGATTTTGGCCAAGCGGCAGACCAAGTAAAAAAGCAATCCGTAGCCACAGATTTGATCTTGGTAATGGGGGCGGGGGATATAACCAAGGTTTCTGAACTACTGATCACAGAACATTGAATTTTGGGCTAAAATTTGGCATTATTTTAGATATGCATAATATAATCTGGCGCAATCGTGCCAATGTTGGGCTTTCTTTATTTGTAGTTATTTTGGCGCTTTTTTCTGGTTTTCCTGATTACATTGATACTATTCTTTTTGTTGTGAGTGGTGGGCTGATTGCTTTGTTTTCTTTTACCGCTAGTCGTTATGTGTGGGCTCTGGATCACAAAGATAAAGGTGCCAATTATCGACAAGAAGAATCTTTTGCTGAATCTGGTCCTGTGGCCAAAGAAGATATTATTGCCGCCGAGGACACCGAGCAACTGACTGATTAATATTTGGTAAGTTTATAAATCGGTTATAATAAAACGGATGAGCTCTCCTCATAAAAAAATCTTATCCGTTTTGGCGGGAACAGCTACCCTGGTAGCTGTTTTGTTGGCTTGGCAGGTTTTTGCTAAACCAAATTTTGATTACAAAGTACCAGAATATTCTTCGGCAGGATTGGTTTCGGTTTTGGTTGGTAAAAAAGTTCCCCACCTTGATACGCCCGAGCCGCTAAAAGCGGTATATATGACCAGTTGTATTGCGGGGGCGCCATATTTACGCGAACGAGTTTTAAAACTAGTACGGGAAACCGAGATCAATGCGATTGTTGTTGATCTAAAAGATTATACTGGAGCTTTATCTTTTCCTGTTAAAGATGAGACACTTAAAAAATATGCCGTGTCCAATTGCCCCATCAATGATTTTGCCGATCTAGTCAAACTATTGCACGAAGAAAATATCTATATCATTGGTCGAGTGACGGTTTTTCAAGATCCAATGTTTTCCAAAAATCATCCAACCGAGGCGGTAAAGCGGGCCAGTGACAACGCTGTGTTGTGGGCGGATCGGAAAGGGATAAATTATATTGATCCGGGCTCTAAACTAGCTTGGGACCATATTTCTCGGATTGCCGAAGATGCCTACGAGCAGGGGATAGATGAAATAAATTTTGATTACATCCGATTTCCATCTGACGGTAATATGAAAGATATTTATTTTCCGATATCACTAAACAAACCTAAGCCACAAGTTTTGGAAGAATTTTTTAGTTATCTAAGTGATCGCTTGAAACCACAAGGTTTAATAATCTCGGCCGATTTGTTTGGAATGACGACAACTAGTTATGCCGATGTCGGTATTGGACAGATTTGGGAAAGAACGATTCCGCATTTTGATTATGTCGCGCCAATGGTTTACCCGTCTCACTACTACAATGGCTTTGCGGGGTACGACAACCCCAATGAACATCCCTATGAAATAATTCACAATGCTTTGTCGTCGGCGATTGCTCGTACTGTGGCGACAACCACCACGGTTTTGACCAAAGACGGAGTAGTGGTGGCCTCTACCTCACCCCAGCTTTATACCAAAAAGGGCTTTTCTTCAGCCAAGGTTCGGCCATGGCTTCAGGATTTTGACTATCCGGTGGCCTATACCCCCCAAATGGTCAAAGACCAAATTAGAGCCACTTATGATTTGGGGCTGACTTCGTGGATGATGTGGGACCCCTCAAACTACTATACGAGAGAGGTTTATGCCCCAGAAAGCCCCGAAATGCCCTCTTAGGGCTTTATAAAGCTTACTTTTAGCGATATACTAGGGATAGCTAATTATGGATAAAAATCCCCATATAAACTACTTTGCGCAGACCGATTTTCGAGGTAAAAAAATACCTTTTGGTATTAAGGAGGAAGACCGCGCCAAACATATGTATGTCATTGGCAAGACCGGTATGGGTAAGTCGACCTTGCTCGAAAATATGGCGATTCAGGATATCAAAAATGGTGAAGGTATTTGTTTTATTGACCCTCATGGTAAAACAGCCGAGCTTTTGCTGGAGTATGTTCCACCCGAGCGGATAAATGATGTTTTGTATATTGCCCCTTTTGATTTGGAATATCCGGTAGCTTTTAATGTGATGGAGGATATTGGCCGGGATAAACGCCACCTGGTGGCGGCTGGCCTCATGAGTGCTTTCAAAAAGATCTGGGTTGATGCGTGGTCCGCCCGTATGGAATATATTTTAAATAATACGATTTTGGCTTTGCTAGAGTACCCCGGCTCGACCTTGCTTTCGGTCAATAAAATGATCGCTGATAAAAATTTCCGCAACAAGGTAGTAGAAAAAGTTACTGATCCGGGCGTCCGTTCGTTTTGGGTGGATGAGTTTGCTAATTATACCGATCGTTTTGCCGCCGAAGCCACACCAGCTATCCAAAACAAGGTTGGGCAGTTTACCTCCAACCCGCTGATTAGAAATATTCTAGGCCAAGCCAAATCGTCTTTTGATTTTAGGGAGCTGATGGATAATAAAAAAATTGTTATCATCAACCTTTCCAAGGGGCGGATTGGCGAAGGTAATGCCAACCTAATCGGCTCAATGCTGATTACAAAAATATATTTGGCGGCGATGTCGCGAGCCAGTGCTACCGATGCTGATCTCAAGAAATTACCCCCATTTTATTTGTATGTCGATGAATTTCAGTCTTTTGCCAATGAATCTTTTGCTGATATTTTGTCCGAGGCCCGTAAATATAAATTGTCTCTAACTATCGCTCACCAGTATATCGAACAGATGCCCGAGGAGGTACGCGATGCGGTGTTTGGTAACGTGGGTACAACGGTCACTTTTCGGGTGGGCCCGCTCGACGCCGAAGTGTTTGAAAAGATTTTCTTTCCCACTTTTACCAAAGAAGATATGGTGGGGCTGGGGTTTGCTCAAATTTATTTAACATTGTCTATCGACGGTATTGGGTCTAAACCATTTTCGGCCGTCACCCTGCCGCCGATTTTGAGTGCCGAATCTTCCAGCAAAGAAGAGGCAATCAAGCGGTCGCGCCAGCAATATGCCAAGCCCCGCGAAGCGGTGGAACAAGAAATTATTGATCTGCATGTATCGGCGGCCACCAATACCGGTGGTGGCAATAAAAGCTCAAATTCTGCACCGGCAAAAAATAATTTTTCCCCTTCTAATAATCGGCCCAAGCCGGTCGAACAAAACTATTCACCAAAGCCCGAATTCAAACAACCAGAAAAAAGACCAGAACCACCAAAGCCAATTCAGCCAAGGCCGGTGCCACCAGCGCCAAAAGTAGAGCCTGTTGTGGTCAAAGCTGTGCCGTTGTCGGCACGACCAGTGTCTTTGACTGATTTAAAAAATCGGTCAGATATTGATACAAAATCAAAAAGTAGTGAACAAAGTCGCAGTGCCTTGCGCGACGCTTTGGCGGAGATTATAAATACGGGTGATAAAAACAAGAGTCAATCTAAACCAATTGTCGATAATAATCTGGTCAAAAAAGGCGAGACCAATGTAGAAGGTCCTTCTCCAGTGGTTGCCCCCAAAGCTTCCACCGAAGTCCCCGAAGATGTTTTACGCCAGATGCTCGATGTTGCCAAAAAATAAAAAAAGAATATTGATATTATCAACCGCTTACCTTCCTTTGGTTGGCGGAGCGGAGATTGCGGTGAAAGAGATAACCGAGCGGTTGGACGATTTTGAATTTGAATTAATCACCGCTCGGTTAAAATCTAATCTGCCAAAAATCGAGACAATCGGAAAGGTTCGGGTCCATCGGCTCGGTTTTGGTTGTTGGTTTGATAAAATTATTTTAGCGGTTTGGGGTGCGCAGTATGCACTGTCTTTACATCAAAAAGAAAATTTTGATGCTCTGTGGTCGGTAATGGCAAGTTTTTCTGGCCTGGCAGCGGTCAAATTTAAAAGGCGTTTAGATTTACCTTTTCTCCTTACCCTTCAGGAAGGGGACAATCTATCTCAAGTTGAAAATAAAGCTAAAATTTTGGGATCGTGGTGGAAGTCAATTTTTACTACCGCCGACCAGGTCCAAGTAATATCATCCTATTTAAAAGATTGGGCTATCCGCCATCAGGCAAAAAAAGTGGAAATTATTCCCAATGGTGTGGCAACTGATATTTGGCATTTTCGACAAGATAATAATTTTCAATCTAAAACTTTGGTGACCACTTCTCGCTTGGTAGCTAAAAACGGTGTAGATTTGATTATCAAATCATTACCACTATTGCCAGAGGAGATTAGTCTGCATATTGCCGGCGTTGGCCGTGAAGAGGTGTATCTCAAGCAATTGACCCACAATCTGGGGGTAGAGAAGAGAGTGGTATTTTATGGGTTTATTGAACCAGAAAAATTACCCGCCTTTTTGGCCCGTTTTGCCGTTTTTATTCGCCCGGCACGGTCGGAGGGGTTGGGGAATTCATTCTTAGAGGCGATGGCCGTTGGTTTGCCTGTTGTTGCCCCATTGGTGGGGGGAATTAAGGACTTTTTGGTCAATCGGCAGACGGGTTTTGTCATAGAGCCAGAAAGCCCAGAGTCGGTTGCGAAAGTGGTCAAATATGTGTTAGATGAAAACAATCAGGCCGAGGTATCCCAAGTGGTAACCAATGCTCGGGGAATGGTTGAAGACAAATTTAATTGGGATAATATTGCCACTCGTTTTAGGGCTTTGTTTAATCAAATGTTATGAAAATAGTTATTGCTACACCCCTATATCCGCCAGAAATCGGAGGGCCGGCAACCTATTGCCAGCTACTAGAAAACAAATTGTCTTTGACGGGAGCAGAAATAGCGATCGTAAAATTTTCGACGGTTAGGCATTTGCTAAAAATAGTGAGGCATTTAAAATATTTTACCTTGCTGTATAAGGAGGCCCGCCGCGCCGATTTGATCTATGCTCTTGACCCAGTGAGCGTTGGTCTACCATCACTTTTGGCTTCACTTCTTTCCTTTAAGCCACTAGTGATAAAGATTGTTGGTGACTATGCTTGGGAACAAGGTAAACAAAGATTTGCCGTGGGCGACGACCTGGATAATTTTTCAGCGCATTGGTTTAAATATGGCTGGGCGGTTTTAGTATTTAAAATTATTCAAACATTGGTAGCTAAATATTCGTCGGCGGTGGTTGTGCCCAGTCAATATTTGGCCAAAATCGTAACCAGCTGGGGGGTTAACCCTAAAAAGATAAAAGTAATTTACAATGCATTTGATTTAAATATCAATTTGGCCAACAGGGATGCCTTGCGTGAAAAATATAATTTGAATGGTTTTGTTGTTATGACCGCGGGCCGGCTGGTGCCGTGGAAAGGTATAAAAGAATTGGTTGAATCGGTCATAATTTTGAAAAATTTAATTCCTGAGCTAAGTTTGATTATCGCTGGCGACGGGCCCGAGCGGGAAGCCCTAGTATCTCTGGTGCGGCTAAGAGGAGCGGTTGATTATATCCAATTTACCGGCGAGTTGTTGCAACCAGATTTATTTGCCTATATAAAAGCGGCTGATTTGTTTGTTTTAAATAGTACTTATGAAGGTTTGTCCCACCAATTGTTAGAAGTTATGTCGCTCGAGACACCGATAGTGGCCACCGATGTGGGAGGTAACCCAGAAATAATTACCACTGGGGAAAATGGTATTTTGATTTCTCCCTATAATAGCGACGAATTGCAAGCCGCCATCTTGTGGCTGGCCAAGAGCCAAACTGAGAGTGACAAACTAAAACAAGAAGCCAAGATTTCATTGCACCGGTTTTCCGAGAAGAAAATGATAGATACTCTTTACCAACATCTAAAGACAATAGTATGAAAGTCTTAATGATTTCCACGGACCCCAATATTGTGAAGGTAGGCGAAGCGTCTCGGGCAAGGATGCTGGCTTATGGGGCCTTGGTAGAAAAACTGAAGATTATTATATTGGCTGGTAAATATCAAAAAGAAAAATTTATTTTGTCACCAAAAGTCGAGGCCAAGTCTTGTGGCCCGGCCAAAAAAATATTGTCACTGGCGAGGGCCCTGTGGTGGGGGAGAAAGATAGAAACAGATTTGGTCACCTGCCAGGACCCATTTTTTGCTGGCGTTATTGGGGTGTTTTTGAAACTACTTTTAAAAACAAAGCTAGAAATTCAAATTCATACTGATTTATTTTCGGCCGAGTTTGTCGCTTTTTCTCGTCTTAATAAAATTAAATCTTTTTTGGCCAAATATGTTTTGGCCCAAGCCGATGGGATTAGGGTGGTGTCTGAGCGTCTAAGAGATGATTTGATCCGGTCGGGTATAAAGCTTAGATCCGAACCAGTGGTTTTGCCTATTTTTATTGATTTAGAAAAATTAAAAATTACAGAACCAGGCTTTGACCTGCATCAAAGGTACCCCAGTTATAAGAAAATAATTCTAATGGTTTCTCGACTAGCGCCAGAGAAAAATTTCCCCTTGGCTCTACAGGTCTTTGCCGAAGTAGTAGCGGAATATCCATCTTGTGGCTTGGTTATTGTGGGCGAGGGGCCAGAGAGAAAGAGTATATCCCTACTTGCTGGGCGCCTGGGGGTGGCGGACCGAGTGGTTTTTGAGGGCTGGAAAACAGATTTGGCTTCGTATTATAAGACCGCCGACGTGTTTTTGCAGACGTCTAGGTTTGAGGGCTATGGGCTGTCCCTGGTAGAAGCAATATCTTGTGGGTTGCCGGTTGTTTCTACTCCGGTGGGGATTATGAACAAGAATTTGGGACACGTAGGGCTTTCGTCTAACGAATTGAGCCGAGGGGTATTAAATCTAATTACTTCACCTGGAAAAAATATAAAGATTGATAAAATATTAAAATTCAAAAACTTTGAGTCATATGCCAAGGCCATTGTTTTGGCTTGGTCTAATATTAAACAATCATGAAATTATTGATTATTAGTCAAAAAGCAGATAAGAATGACCAAGTTTTGGGTTTTTTCCATCGCTGGGTGGAAGAATTTGCTAAAAATTGTGAAGAAGTAAAATTTGTTTGTTTGGAGCAAGGGGAGATCAGCTTGCCAGCCAATGTCCAGATTTTTTCTCTGGGCAAAAATATATACTGGCAAAAGTCAAAATGGGCCAAGTTTTTAGGTAAAATTGTCGCGACTGTCCGGTTTTATTTCATAATCTTTTCCCAAGTTAAAAATTATGAGGCGATCTTTGTGCACATGAACCCCGAGTATATAATTTTGGGTGGTTGGTGGTGGAAGTTGACTGGTAAAAAAATTTGTATGTGGTATGCCCATGGTCAAGTAAATTGGCGCTTGAGACTGGCTACATTTTGGGCAGATATAGTTTTTACTTCAACCGAACAGGGGTTTAGATTGAAGAGTGGCAAAAAACATGTTGTGGGGCAGGGTATTGATACCAATTTCTTCCCTTTTTGTCAGAGAGTAAAAGGAGAGGATCCGCAATTGGTGGCGGTTGGGCGCCTAGCGCCAGCCAAGAATTGTCATTTTCTAGTCGATGTCACAAAACAGTTAAAAAATAAATATCCAAACATCAAGTTGATTTTTGTGGGCGAGGCGGTGACCACCACTGATGTTGGATACAAGGCCGATTTGATTGATTATATTAAAAAAGAAGGTCTAGAAGAACAGGTTAAATTGGTTGGGACTCGTGGCCAAGAGGGCGTATTGGAGTTTCTCTCTCGGGCGGATATAATGCTTAGCGCTAGTACTAATGGCAGTCTAGACAAGACAATTGTCGAGGCACTGGCGACCGGCTTGCCGGTAGTGACCTCTAATGAGGCGGCCCGGGAGATATTGTTGTCCAGATTTGATATAGGCCTTTATCAGGCTGGGAATATAGAAGAAGCGTCTATTTGTCTGGATAATATCTTTAAGTTAAGCCAGACTGATTATCTGGCTTTAGGGCAAGAGTTGCGACAGCTGGTTTTAGCAAATCATAGTTTAGATAAACTTATTGCTGACAAAATATTACCCTTACTTTTTTATGCAACACGAGGAGATAAAAAATAAATATAATACTAATATTCAAGACAAATATTCTGGCCAATACGAAGCTGGGCGTTGGTTTTCGTCGCCAATAAATGAGGCCGGTTTTTATATGAATCAGACCACTATCCACCGCGTAGTGTGGCCTCTTTTGGTGGGGGTTAAGAATGTTTTGGAATTGGGCCCTGGCCCAGGAACTTGGACAAGAGAGCTACTAAAGGTTATTCCAGAGGCCACTTATGACCTGGTAGATATATCCGAGAAAATGATTGAGCAATCAAAACAGTCTATTTTTGATAAATCAAAACTGCGGTTTTTTTGTTTAGACTTTTTGGATTATAAGCCCGATCATAAATATGATTTCTTTTTTTCATCACGAGCGGTAGAGTATTTTGCTGACAAAGAAAAATTTACTCAAAAGGTGAGCGAGGCACTAGTGGCAGGGGGCAAGGCCGTGATTATTACCAAAATGCCTCGATATTACCTCTACCGCTTAACCAGAAGGCCAATTCCCCCGATGCACCGATTGCAGATTAAACCCCGAGCGTTAGAAGCACTGTTTCAGAAAAATGGATTTATTGTAAACAGGGTTACCCTTGCCTCTTGTACGGTGCCTCTTTTCAAATCGGCAAAATTAAACTCCTTGGCTTTTAAAATATTTTTCTATTTACCGTGGACTTGGGCCAGTGCCTTTTTGGCGGAATCTTATTGTCTTAGTGTGGAAAAATTATGATCCTCGAATTATACGGGCTACCTGGTTCGGGTAAGACGACCTTTGCCAAAAAGATGGTCGCCAACGATTTTGATGTAGTAAAAATTAAGAGCCGAAAAGACTTAATATTTTGGAATGTTGTTTTTATCTGCTTGCACCCATGGCAAAGTGTTAGACTTTTTTGGTTTTTGTGGCGATTTGGTCGGGCCGGATTTTTTTGGTTCAAATTTACTAATTTATTCCTACAACATAACGCCAAAATCTGTCGGGCCAGATGGCAAAATAAAAATTGTATAATTGATCAGGGTCATTTTCAAGATATTATTTCTCTTTTTGAGAACGTCGTTTCCGCTGATATTTTAAAATCCTATTTAAAACTTTTACCTAAACCAGATATCGTATTTGTCTTCGAAGTTGACCAGGTAGAAAGAGCGAGACGTTTAGCCGAGCGGGCAGAAGGGTTAAGACCGTTTCTAGCCAAAGAAAAAGTAGATACTTGGCAAAAATCTTCAGAAGTAAATTTTAAAAATAGTGTAAATTTTTTGTCTCATCTCGGACAACCATTTTTGATTATTACCAAAGAAAACATCGACGAATTTTATTGGCAGGCAAATCCCCATAAATTCTTTTCACAAGTTATGCACTATATTGTCCGTACCAGACTGCCGTCAGACAAGGCCCACGGACATCAAATATCTAAAATGGCGGAAGCCTTTGTCGCTCATCATTTGGCGGTAGTTTTGCATCATGCCTTGCGCCCCAACCCGATAAAATCTGATTTTTTTGACTATCATAATGTGCCAAAGGATTTTTCTATTACGACTGGTCCATCGGTCCGATGGTTGTGGTTTATAAGTTCTAGATTGGCTTTTAGGGTGGAAGGATTGGTGTGGTTTTTGTTTTATTTATTTAGAATTTACAGAAATAAAGCGATATATTTTACTCGTGACCCAGAAGTGGCGTGGGCTTTGTCACTTCGTCGCCAATTTGTAATATTTGAATCTCACCGGGTGCCAGAGCGGTTTGTTGGGCGCTATTTCTACGGTTTTTTGGTTCGAAAATCAGATTTAGTGGTGGCTAACTCAGACGGCACCAAAGAGGCCTTGCACGGTATTGGTCTAGATGGGGCCCAGGTTATAGTGGCGCCCAATGCGGTAGACCAAGCGGTGTTTTATCCGCTGGACCAAGAAATATCTCGCCGGCAACTTAATTTACCCTCGGATAGAAAAATTATTGTTTATACTGGTCGGTTTTATAAATGGAAAGGGGTAGAGTTTCTCCTGGAGGCCTGGCGGGCGGGGTTAGAAGAGGTGGCTGATTTGGTTTTGGTTGGGGGAGAAGATAGTGAGATTGAGAAAATCAGAAAATCTTATCCCTCGGAGCGACTCCATCTTTTCCCGATTGTTAAAAATCGTGATTTACCAAGCTATCTGGCGGCGGGTGATATATTGGTTATACCCAACCTGCCTCTGGGTAATGAGTCAATGTACTACACTTCGCCAATAAAGCTGTTTGAATATATGGCGATGGCCAAGCCGATTGTCGCTGCCGATCTACCCAGCCTTCGTGCTATTATTAGCCATGAAGAGGCCGTATTTTTTGAAGCGGGCAATGGTCCTGATTTGGTCAAAAAAATCAAAGATTTGATTGTAGACCAAGAGCAAATTGAAATATTAAGCGAAAAAGCTCTACATTTGTCGGGCAACTTTACTTGGCGCGGCCGAGCAAAAAAAATACTAGATTTTGTAAAATTGCTTAAACATGAAAAAACACATATCTGAATTATTAAAATTTTGTCCGAATTTGTTGTCTGCCACAGTTTTAGACGTTGGGGCTGGTCGGGGCAAGTTTATTGATTCTTTGTTAGAGGTAAATTTTTTAGGGACAATAAAAGGCTTTGAGCCTGCTGAATGTTATGTTTCTGAGTTGCGGGCCAAATTTTCTTCTGTCCCAAAAGTAGAAATAATAAGAGGGGTAGCCGAATCTATACCATTTGAAAATAATCAATTTGATTTTCTAAATGTATCAGAGGTGGTCGAGCATGTGGAGAGTCCCCAAAAAACTCTGCAGGAAATATATCGAGTACTAAAACCTGGTGGCTGTGCCTATATTAGTGTCCCCAGCCGCTTTGCTATTTTTGATCCTCATTTTCACCTATGGTTCGTAAATTGGATGCCACGAACTTGGTCTGATTTTTTCATTAAGATTTTTGGCAGACATAAGGATTACAATGGCGCTGGCGGTAGACACCGGCTAGGAGAAATGCACTATTTTACCTATCGGAAATTTATCAAACTTTGCCTGCAACAAGGTTTTGTGGTTACTGATACGCGAAGGGCAAAGATTGTGGCTTGGCCAATACCTAAACGACTGGTTGGGATCTTTTTGTATTCACTAGTTAAAAACTTTTATTTTCAGACCTTTCACTTTTTTCTTAATAAACCTTCTAATTAAAAGTTATGACTCGGCTGGCTATTGTTGGAGATTATGATTCAAATTACATCCGAAACGATGTAATTTTGACTGGCTTGAAAAGCAACCAAGTCGACTTTATTGAATATAAAATACCTAGAAGTGGGTTTAATCGCTTTTTTATTTTTTTCAAATATCGAGAAGAAGTAAAAAAAAGTGATTATGTACTAGTATTATCTTCAGATAGCTCGCGTCCACTTGTAATTCTTTGCCGAATTTTTTTCGGCAAAAAGATTATTTGGGATGCTTTTTATTCCTTATATGATTCATGGGTTAATGATAGGCGATTGGCAGCACCTCGTAGTTTAAAGGCCTATTACTATTGGTTTTTAGACTGGTT